>NZ_PJAV01000044.1:0-950 GCF_002836695.1 Pseudoalteromonas sp. 78C3 | reverse complement strand
GTCTTCTTACATAGGCAGCGGCCATATCATGCGTTGCTTAGTATTGGCTGATAGGCTAAAACTAGATGGTCACGACGTTTTATTTGCCACGCGCCCGCAAAACGGTGATTTAGTCACATTTATAAAGCAGCGTGGTTTCTCTATTTATGAATTACAGCAACCTGAAAATTGGCTAGTACCAACCTCGACTGCGGATTATGCCGCGTGGTTGCAAGTCACTGAGTGTGATGATGCCCAAGAATGCGCTACTGCATTTGATAGTCCTGATTTAGTTATTACAGACCACTATGGTATTGGTGCACAGTGGCATAAGGTAGTAAGAAAAGCGTATAACTGTAAAATTATTGCAATTGACGATTTAGTAAGAGAGCACGCTGCAGACTTGATTATAGATCAAACATTGCTTAGAGAGCCAAGCGAATATCATCTATTAAACTCTAAGGCCACCGTCTTAACAGGCACGCAATATGCAATTATAAATACTCACTTTTCGCATCGACATTCATCACAATTGATAGCTTTAAATACATTATCGAATACACCGCGTTTATTATTATCTATGGGGGGGATAGATGCCCCCAATGCGACATTGCATGTACTTGATGTTTTAAAGAAAAGCGTTAACCCGCCAATAACGACTGTATTGCTTAGCCCTAAAGCGCCTCACTATAAAAGTGTTACAGAGTTTGCTGTAAAGCATAGCGAGTGGTTGACTCACATCGATTTTGTAGATGACATGGCTACTCTCATGTGTGAACATGATATTGCCATTGGCGCGCCAGGCTCAACGTCATGGGAACGTGCTTGTGTCGGGTTACCAAGTATTGTTATTGCACTTGCTGATAACCAGCAGACTATTTGTAAAAATTTAGAAGCCGTTGGTGCTGCAATTAGCGTTGAGTTAGAGGCGATTAGTAAAAACTTAATGAAGGCGTATGAGCAGTTAATTA
>NZ_PJAV01000043.1:0-950 GCF_002836695.1 Pseudoalteromonas sp. 78C3 | reverse complement strand
CAATTAACTGCTCATAGGCCTTCATTAAATTTTTACTAATCGCCTCTAACTCAACGCTAATTGCAGCACCAACGGCTTCTAAATTTTTACAAATCGTCTGCTGGTTATCAGCAAGTGCAATAACAATACTTGGTAACCCGACACAAGCACGTTCCCATGACGTTGAGCCTGGCGCGCCAATGGCAATATCGTGCTCACTCATGAGAGTAGCCATATCATCTACAAAATCGATGTGAGTCAACCACGCGCTATGCTTTATAGCAAACTCTGTAACACTTTTATAGTGAGGTGCTTTAGGGCTAAGCAATACAGTCGTTATTGGCGGATTAACGCTTTTCTTTAAAACATCAAGTACATGCAATGTTGCATTGGGGGCATCTATCCCCCCCATAGATAATAATAAACGCGGTGTATTCGCTAATGTATTTAAAGCTATCAATTGTGATGAATGTCGATGCGAAAAGTGAGTATTTATAATTGCATATTGCGTGCCCGTTAAGACGGTGGCCTTAGAGTTTAATAAACGATACTCGCTTGGCTCTCTAAGCAATGTTTGATCTATAATCAAGTCTGCAGCGTGCTCTCTTACTAAGTCGTCAATTGCAATGATTTTACAGTTATACGCTTTTTTTACTACCTTATGCCACTGTGCACCAATACCATAGTGGTCTGTAATAACTAAATCAGGACTATCGAATGCAGTAGCGCATTCTTGGGCATCATCACACTCAGTGACTTGCAACCACGCGGCATAATCCGCAGTCGAGGTTGGTACTAGCCAATCTGCAGGTTGCTGTAATTCATAAATAGAGAAACCACGCTGCTTTATAAATGTGACTAAATCACCGTTTTGCGGGCGGGTGGCAAATAAAACGTCGTGACCATCTAGTTTTAGCCTATCAGCCAATACTAAGCAACGCATGATATGGCCGCTGCCTATGTAAGAAGAT
>NZ_PJAV01000042.1:0-1020 GCF_002836695.1 Pseudoalteromonas sp. 78C3 | reverse complement strand
CACCATCGGCTTCGCCAATGACGCCCGAACAAATTGAAATCCGCGAACTTAAAAAGCAAATCCAACGCATCGAATTAGAAAAGGATATATTAAAAAAGGCTACCGCTCTCTTGATGTCCGACTCCCTGAACAATTCTCGTTAATTGAGAAACTAAATCAACGAGAGCGTTACCCAATTAGCGTGCTGTGTAACGTATTCAATGTGCATCGTAGCAGCTATAAATATTGGGCTATAAGGGATACAACGCCGACACCAGAACAAATAAGGCTAGAGGCTGAAGTTAGAGCAATACATGCAATGAGCGGCGGCTCAGCTGGGGCGCGGACAATCGCGGCAATAGCAACGAACAATGATTTTGAATTGAGTCGTTATCGTGCTGCTAAGCTAATGGTTAAATTAAAGCTTGAAAGCTGCCAAGTACCTCAACATTCATATAAACGCGGCGGTAATGAGCACCTTGAAATTCCAAATCTGCTTGATAGACAATTTGATGTTGTTGAGCCAGATACCGTGTGGTGCGGTGATGTGACGTATATTTGGGTAGGTAATCGCTGGGCTTATTTAGCCGTTATTATTGATTTATTTGCACGTAAAGTAGTTGGCTGGGCCATGTCGTTGTCGCCAGATACTAATTTAACGCTAAAAGCGCTTGAACTCGCGTATGAAAGCAGAGGAAAACCGACAGGACTGATGTTTCATTCAGACCAGGGTAGTCACTATACCAGTTTAAAATATCGTCAACGTTTATGGCGCTATAAAATCAAACAAAGTATGAGTAGGCGTGGAAACTGTTGGGATAATGCACCAATGGAGCGATTTTTTAGAAGCTTTAAAACGGAATGGATGCCAAAGGTTGGATATGGAAATTTTATAGATGCTAAATATAGCGTTAGTGATTATATCAACGGATATTACAACAACGTTAGGCCGCATCATTATAATGCCGGTTTAGCGCCAAATGAATCTGAGGTTAGATATCAAGATTCTAAAACTGTGGCCAAATTTTATTGACCACTACA
>NZ_PJAV01000041.1:0-1241 GCF_002836695.1 Pseudoalteromonas sp. 78C3 | reverse complement strand
TTTTTTATGCAACTTTCTAATGCTCTCGATATTATTAACAACATCAAACCTAATGACGTTGAAACACTCGCAGATTTACTCCCTTTATCTCTTATCGAAGAAGCCTATGCACTGACCGAAACCGTTACACTACGAAAAAGAAAACTAACCCTAGAATCGATGGCTTGGTTGTTGATCGGGATGGTTATTTATAATGACAAATCGATGGCCGATGTCGTTAATATGCTCGACATTGTTGACCGCGATGGTAAGCCATTTGTTGCGCCAAGTGCTTTAACTCAGCGTCGTAAAAACCTAGGTGAAGCCGCCATGAAAGCCTTATTTGAATGCACCCAAAGGCATTGGAATAATGGCGCTAATCATCCTCATTGGAATGGGCTTACCTTGCTTGGTGTCGATGGTGTTGTTTGGCGTACGGATGACTCACCCCAAAACAATGAAGCCTTTACAAAACCGACCAATACACAATACCCACAGGTCAGAATGGTGTGTCAAATGGAGCTAAGCAGCCACCTAATCACGGGGAGTGCTTTTGATGATTACAAGGTCAATGAAATGGTGCTGGCTGAAAAGCTTATAGAAACCACACCCGATAACAGTCTCACTTTATTCGGCAAAGGTTTCTATTCTTTAGGGCTTTTACATAAATGGCAAACAACTGGCAGTGAACGCCATTGGCTAATCCCCCTGAAAAAAAATGTGCAATATGAAGTTATTCAAACATTAGGGCGTAATGATAAATTAGTCCAACTTAGCAGCAACCCAAGAGCAAGAAAGATGTGGCCAACGCTGCCTAACACCTTAATCGCGAGGTTAGTGACTCGAAAAATAAAGGGGAAGTCATATAGTGTGATGACATCGATGACAGATCCGATGCGATATCTGTCAGCCGATATAGGCGATTTGTACAGTCACCGCTGGGAGATAGAGCTTGGTTATCGGGAACAAAAGCAATATATGCTGGGCAATCGATTAACATTAAGAAGTCGCTTACCAGCGCTTGTAAAGCAAGAGCTGTGGGGAGTGTTGCTTACTTATAATATGGTGCGATATCAGATGGTAAAAATGTGCCACACATTAAAAGGTGATTATTTACCGTACCAACTGAGTTTCAATGGTAGTTTAGCTCAAATAATGAGGTTGCTTGTTGGATTACCTTATTCAACACCTGGAGCCATACCACGTCAATTAAAATACTTTTATGCGATGGCAGAAAGCCTAATTCTAGAGCCTCGAAGGGA
>NZ_PJAV01000040.1:0-1303 GCF_002836695.1 Pseudoalteromonas sp. 78C3 | reverse complement strand
TCATTGCAGTGGCAGCCACTTATCTTGGATTTTAGTCAGTAATTCAAATACCACGGGCAAACTAAACATTATCAATAAAACGCCTTATCAAATTGATCAAACAAATACTTACCTTGAAGCGATACTTCGCCCACCCATTTCTTAATTAGATTGATTTTTAATGACCTATTTGTCCATGAGAAGGATAAAGGGTTCGTGTTTATAAATTAAAAAATTAAGAAGTTTTATGTATATATTTTTAAAAAATACAGGTTTAACCCTGTCTTTATGCATGGCTGTGAGTTTTTCAGTTGCCACTTATGGCAAACAGAAAAGTATTTCATGGCTAGATAGTCAAATAAATAAAGATCCCGAAGTTGTTGCGGCTAAAGAGTTACTTAATGCAAGTAATCATAGAGCCAAAAGCTTAACTCAAGCCGTATATAACCCAGAGCTTGAAGCAAGCTATGAAAAAGAAGGTGATTTTGATAATTACTCTATTGGTATCAGTCAAACGATAGATTTTTGGGATAAGCAATCAACAAATAAAACCATTGGTGAAATTGATGTTTATGCAAACCAGCAACAATTGTTATCTCTACTCGATTCTAAAAAGGCTAATGCCTTAACTGCATTAGTTAATTGGCAAGCAGCAAAAAAAGCTGCTCAGTTACTTTCAGAAAGAGAAGAGCAATTGCAAACGCTCGTTGGAATTGTTGAAGACAAACGAAAAGCTGGACTTCTAGAGCCACTTGACGCTGAGCTAGTCTATTTAAACTTGTCGCAAATTTTTAGTGAAATATCTGAGTCTCAAATTGCTTTGAAAAATGCAGAGGTAAAGGTTCAGGAGTTATTGCCTGATTGGACGCCTAATACTACCAATTTGTTTTCATTTACTTTTGGAGCAACAAGCTACTCATTTAACTCCCAGTGGGTTGAGGAACATCCAAAAGTTAAACTTGCTAGAGCGAAATGGAAGGGACAACAATCTAAAGCTCAACTAACCACTATGGAATCTAAAGCTAATCCAACCATTGGCGTTAGCGCAGGGAAAAGTGGAGATGAAGACTTGGTTGGTGTGACTTTTTCAATGCCTTTAAACATCAGAAATAACTATACAGATAATGTTAAAGCCGCTTATTCAGAAGCCATTGCAGCCGAGGCGAATTTTCAGTCGGTATATCGAAAGCAGTCTTTTGAAGCAAAAGCTAATTATGAATCGCTTAATGTCAGTAGAAAATATTATGAGCAATGGCAAAAACTGACAAAAGGCAGATTAGATAGCAGCGAAAACTTATTAAATAAGCGCTGGCAAGCTGGTGAT
>NZ_PJAV01000173.1:0-79630 GCF_002836695.1 Pseudoalteromonas sp. 78C3 | reverse complement strand
CCATGCTTTCTGACTCACTAAAAAAAACAATTAGGCAAGTACACCAGCATGTGGCTAGCAACCTAAACGATTATCGCCCTCGTAGCAGTCAAAACTACCTTGTAGCCGAAATAGCAAAAACGCTTGCTGGCGAATACCATAAAAAGCAGCGCATTTGCGTAATTGAAGCAGGCACCGGTACCGGTAAGTCTCTTGCCTATTGTTTAGGCGCATTACCGCTTGCCTTAGCGCAAAAAAAGAAGCTAGTTATTTCTACCGCAACCGTTGCACTGCAAGAACAATTAATAGCAAAAGAACTCCCATTTTTTAAAAAGCATTCAGGCCTCGACTTTAAATTTGATTTAGTAAAAGGTCGCCATCGTTATATTTGTGCCCACAAATTACATAATGCTGTAAACGGCGATAGCCAAACACAAATGGACTTTATGCCAACGCTTACTTCACCATTGAGCGCAATGGAAACCAAGTGTTTGAATGAGCTATATAACGCCTATGTGAATAAAAAATGGCAAGGCGATAGAGACAGCTGGGCTGATACCGTACCCGATAGAGTGTGGAACTTAATAGCGTGCGATAAACATTCATGCCAACGCCAAATGAAGGCCCATCAAACGTGCCCGTTTCAGCTTGCGCGTAATCAATTAATGCAAATGGATGTACTGGTAATTAATCACTCTTTATTACTTGCCGATTTAGACTTAGGCGGTGGTAAAATTTTACCAGAGCCCGACAACACCATTTACGTTATTGATGAAGCGCATCATTTAGCACATATAACACGCGATTTTTCATCGGCCGCAGCAACAATTAAAGGCACGATAGAATGGCTTGATAAGCTCACCAAGTTTAGCGGGAAAATGGCGAAGGTTTTAGTGGGGCAAAGAGCTATTGGGCAAAACTTTAAACTTTGCGACAGCATTAATGACGCGAATAAAGATTTAAAAGTAGTGCGCGACATTCTTGATAATGCCGATTTTGAATACTCAAAAGACGATACTTATCGCTTTGAACACGGTGAAATTCCACAATCATTGCACAGTAAAGCAAAAGACATAAGCGAAGCCACGCAAGATGCGCTGCGCTGTTTAAACAAAATGCACGACACCCTTACCCAAGATGTAAGTGATGGCGACATAAAACCTCACGTTGCCGACCCAATACTAGGCGAAAGCGGTCAATACATAAACCGGTTAGAACAACTAAACAAACTATGGTTTAGTTACGCAAAAAAAGGCGAAGGTGCTCCTCATGCACGGTGGATAAAACGCCTTGAATACAAAAGCCATCACGACCACTTATTAAGCGACTGCCCTATCGAGGTCGGTTATTACTTAAAAGATAAATTGTGGCGAGAATGCGCGGGCGCTGTTTTGTGCTCTGCTACATTAAGTGCACTCGGCTCGTTCGATCACTTTGCTTACGAAACAGGACTTGCTAAAGAAGAAGGCGTTAAATTTATTAAAGTACCTTCTCCTTTTGATTACCCCAAACAAGCCACTTTACGTATTCCGGTATCTAAAGTAGAACCAACCGATAAAGACTTTAGTGATCACCTAGCTAAAACATTACCAGAGTACCTAGATGATAAAAAAGCGAACCTTGTACTATTCGCTTCTTACTGGCAAATGGACCACGTAACAAAGTTTCTTAGAACAAAAGGTTTTAACTTATTAGTACAAGGTGAGATGTCGCGAGAAGCGTTGCTTAAATTACACACCAAAAATGTAGACGAAGGCAAAGGCAGTATTTTATTTGGAACGCAGAGCCTTTCGGAAGGTCTTGATTTACCTGGTAAATATTTAGAGAACTTAATAATTACCAAAATTCCGTTTGCTGTACCTACTTCGCCAATAGAAGAAGCGCAAGCAGAATTTGTACAAAGCAAAGGCGGTAACCCGTTTTTAACGATTACCGTACCAGACGCCGCAAAGAAATTGGTACAAAGCTGTGGTAGACTGCTGCGAAAAGAGAGTGATGAAGGCTGTATTACTATTCTCGATAGGCGCTTAGTTACTAAGCGATACGGTAAAGCCATGCTCGACACTCTACCACCTTTTAAAAGACAAATAGATTATTAATGTTTGAACTCGCACTCGATCCAACAACTTGGGCTGTTTTATGTGCTGTTGCACTTGCCGCAGGTTTTATAGACGCTATCGCCGGTGGCGGTGGCATGTTAACTGTGCCCGCTTTACTAACAGCTGGCTTACCTCCGCATTTAACACTAGGAACCAATAAACTAGCAGCAAGTTTTGGCTCGTTAACGGCAAGCTATACATACTATAAAAAGAACTTATTTAGTCCAAAGTTTTGGGCTGCCTCCATTATTGCTACTGCAATAGGTGCATTGATAGGCACTCTTATTGTTGATCATTTAAGTATCGATTTTTTAAACAAACTACTCCCCATTATTATTATTTTAGTTGCCGCTTATAGCTTATTTGGTAATTTAAGTACTACCGAAGGCGATGAACTCCCTAAACTAAACAAAGCGATGAAAATAAAACAATGGCTACAGGGTTTAGCATTAGGCTTTTTTGATGGTTTAGCAGGCCCAGGTACGGGGACATTTTGGACCGCTTCTAATGGCATGCTTTATAAAATGAACTTGCTACTCAATTGTGGTTTAGCGCGTTCAATGAACTTTGTTTCTAATTTTATATCGCTCATCACCTTTGTAGCACTCGGACATGTAAACTTTTTACTTGGCATAACAATGGGCTTTTTTATTATGCTAGGCGCATGGTTTGGAGCACATTCAGCAATACGTTTTGGTAGTAAATTTATTCGCCCTGTATTTAATACTATGGTTATACTTTTAGCATTAAAACTAATTTACGAGGCTTACTTTTAATATGCATTCAATGGCTTTAGATAAACTACGTCAACAAGTTGCAACGCTAAAACAACAAGCTGAGCAATTTGATAAAGCTAAACTTTTTTCTAAAAATCGTTACATGCAAGCGCAACCTAGCTTGTTTGACCGCGCAGTTTTTAGTACAAAAAGCATGAACCTAGTCGATTACGTAATAGAAATAGAAGATGAAGTGTCAAGGTTACCGCCAAGTGAGCATCGCCATGCTTATACCTACGCGCTTGAACGTATAGGAGCTCAGGTACAAGCTGTATTCAACGTTATTAAATCAACGCCTATTTGGGTTAAAGAAAACAAAAGCCATTATAAACCACGCCCTAAGCAAACCGTTTATAAGCAAGCGGTACAAAAAATAATGCAATCATCGCACGAGCTTTACGACGAATTAAAACAAAACCATGAGTTTGAACGCCGTTTAGTGCTCATGATTGAAGAGCGTAAAATGCAAATGGATAAAGCCTCGCCAGCTAAAGCACAAAAGCTTAACCTTGAAATATTAAGCACACATGCTCGATTAGGCCGCTGCAGAAAAGCAATTTCTGCCACCGAGGACAAAATACAACAAGTAGAAAAACAGCAGCTGCGTTAAGCCGAACTTTACTATGCAGCTTTATTATCATCCATTGTATTCAGACCTTATACTCCCAGAACGTCATCGATTCCCTATTCAAAAGTATAAGTTACTTAAAAGCGAAATAGAAAATCTAGGTGTTTCGGCTATTCACTTTCAAGAGCCTATAAAAGCAACTAAATCTCAACTTTCGCTATGTCATAGCCAACGTTATATAGATGACTTTTTAAATGGAATACTAAGCGATAAAGCAATTAAAAAGATGGGATTTCCCTATTCGCAACAACTTGTAGAGCGTACTCTTTTATCTATTGGCGGGAGTATTCAAGCTGCTGAAGCGGCTTTTAGTCACGATCTAACCTTCAATTTAAGCGGTGGTTATCATCATTCTCATAGTGATTTTGGCAGTGGCTTTTGTATTTTTAATGATTTAGCTATTGCAGCAGCACATTTAATAAATACAGAGCAAGCCGACACTGTTTTAATTTTTGATTGCGACGTACACCAAGGCGATGGCACAGCACAAATCACTCAAAACCATAACCAAATTATTACCTGCTCAATTCATTGTGAGCAAAATTTTCCTCGTAATAAGCAAGAGTCCACTTACGATTTTGCATTGCCCGCTAAAACAGCCGACGATGAGTACCTTGCTACATTAAAGCAAGCACTCGATTTTTGCGTGCGCATACATAACCCTGATATTATTTTGTATAATGCAGGCGCTGATATTTACACTAAAGACGAGTTAGGCTTGTTTAATATATCGCTCAATGGCGTATATGAGCGCGACTTGTTTGTTCTCAACTTCTGTAAGCAACATCAAACCCCACTAATGTGCGCTTTAGGTGGCGGTTATCAGCGTAATTTGAGTTCACTAATTAATGTTCATAAACAACTATTTAAAGCCGCTATCGATTTATAGTAAGCCTTAGTATAGACTCAGTTAAACGGATTATTTTAAAGCGGTGGGAATATGCGATTACACGAAGACATACACAACTATTACGAAAAGATTGTAGTTGAAGAAATCATCAAACTTAAACTTGATGAAAAATATGATGAAGATGTAATGGCTGACTTTTGTTGTACGGTACTAAATCAGCTCCCGCCACGATATATTCGCTACGATGTAGATATGGCGTTTTATTTACCGCAATCAGAACGCATACATATGGAACAACGTGTGCAAACAGCAATAAATGTCGCCATTAGCCAAATATCAAAAAAGAAAGAATTAAATGACAAGCCCACTTGATCAAGCCCCTACACATATTAAACTTGCAGTAGATTTAATTATGATACTAGAGCAACACGATGTTGCTCCAGAAGAGGTCTTAAAAGCACTCGATATTGTAAAAAGCGACTTTGAAAAAAAGCTAGAAAAGCCATAACTCTATTCTATTATTTGTATGTCGTGCTCGGTAACGCTACCTTCGTGCTTAGTGCAATCAATTTTAACTTCACCAAATGTACGTCTAGGCGAAGTTGAACGACGACAGGTCATATTTTGTGCTTTAACGCCAAATTGCGTTATATACAACGCAACTGTTTCGTCTATTTGTTGTTTTTGCTGCGTAGTCGCTGCACTGTAAAATACATCGTATTGCGCAGACCAATTTTCAACCCCCGCTTCTTTTGCAACGCCTAGCCAGCCCATCCCTAGTTTAGTAGATTGCTCCAAGTATTGGCCTTTCAAAAACATAAACGCCAACGTGTATTGTGCGCTTTTATAGCCTAGCCCAGCAGGCTCTTTTAAATAATTGAAAGCGGCCTCAAACTGTCCTTTTCGATACGCTTTAATACCATTGTATTCATTCTTTTTCATGGTGGTATCACTGTAAAGGTTGATTGAGCTTGAATTACATCCACCCAAAAAAGTGATAAATACCATAGAAACTACTGAGAACGTTTTCATTCTTATCCTTAATTTATTATTTTTATATGCCAGTTCCGAATATGGCTTACTCTTTTTATAAACCCTGTTATTCTAAAAACCAATCAGCATAATTAAAATACTATCATGACCTTAGCAAGCTTACTGCGATTATTTTTTCTGGCCGCTATTTGGGGCGCTTCTTTTTTATTTATGCGAATGGCAGCAAATAGCTTGGGGCCTGCGGTATTAATTGAGCTAAGAGTAGGCTTTGCTGCAGTTACTTTATTTATTGTTGCTTTGTATTTAAAACGCCGCTTAGCGTTTATCCAACATAAAAAACACTTTTTTATTATAGGCGCGTTTAATTCTGCTCTTCCGTTTTTATTTTTTGCTTACGCAGCTCAAACTATTAGCGCATCCACACTCTCAATTTTAAATTCTACAACACCAATATGGGGTGTTGTAGTTGGAATTTTATGGACGAAAACAAAGCCCAATAAAAGTATGGTGCTTGGTTTACTACTTGGCTTAATAGGCGTTGCAATACTCGTTGGGCAAAATCATTTTGTATTAAATAGCCAATCAATTTTGGCCATAGTAGCGGCATTAAGCGCATCACTTTGCTATGCCATTGCATCGCATTACACTAAAAACGCGCCTAAACTGGCCCCATTCGATAACGCCCATGGCTCAATGTGGGCTTCAAGCTTTATGGTATTGCCGCTTATCTTATTTATGCCAATACGAGAAATACCAAGCACCAACGTTATGCTAGGTGTACTTGTATTAGGAGTAATGTGTACTGCACTTGCTTATATTTTATTTTTTAAATTAATCGACGATATTGGCCCAACCTCAGCACTCACGGTTACATTTTTAATTCCATTATTTGGCATATTTTGGGGACATTTAATTTTAGATGAGCAAATTGGGCCAAATACGTTACTCGGCGCATTATTTGTCATTGTGGGTACTATGTTGGTTACTGGTTTTTTACCACGAAAAAAGCACTTAGCTAAAACAAGCTAAGTGCTTATATCAAGCGCTTTTACCAAACGCTTACTTTTGCGCCTTTTTGCTTAAATTTTCAATTAAGTCTTGGGCGCTAAAACTGTTTTCGCTTGGTTTAATGCCTTTGCCCATTTTAATATCAATCAGGGTGTGCACTTCTTTGCGTTTATCATTGTTGCTTAACTGTACGCCTACGCTGCTTGTTGGGCTAGCGCGTGTTTCGCAAGTTAATAAACCACAGCTTCGCTCATATTGCTGGCTTTGTGATGCACTAATAGATGACGCAGGAGCTTGCGATTTAGACTCAACAAAGGTTTCTTTATTAGTTACAACAAACCAGTCGTAGCCTTGCGCTTGTGTAAGCTCAGCCGCGCGTAATAATGCATAGTCACCGGCATCGGCTACGTTGTTTGATACGCTTTTAAACTCGACTCGGTATTGATCGTCGCTAATTTTTTGCTCGCTATAACCTTGCGATCCATTATTCGCGGCGCGGTAATCCGGTTTAGATGCACAGCCCGCCATAAGTAAAATACTGATAATTAAAATAGATGTTTTCATAGTTCACCACGTTTTATACACATTATTATTTGTTTAACTGCCACTTTGCGCTAATTGCTTGCTGTTCTTGCGCTCTATCTAGTGGTGCGCCGCTGATCATGCTACCTATAACAGCATCTAACTCACTGTTATTAGACGCCGTTTGATATTGCGCGCCATTGTTACTTTGCTGCGTGGCTGTTTGCGCTTTAATTTGCCAACCGCTTTGCGTTTTACAAGCAATGCTTGTTTGCGTTGTATTATTTGAGCTTAGTGCATACTGCCTACAAAGCTCACCTTGCTGATTTTTAAAACTAAGCTGCGCACTAAATACTGAGCCATCACTTTGCTCAAACACACCACTACTTAGTTGTGTGTTAAGGGCTGAGGCGGTATTGCTGGCTACTAAATTTTGCGACTCATTGGGTTGTAAATAGCTCGTCATTGCAATACCAAATACCACGGCAACGCTTGCAGCTATTGCTAAACTTTTATTAGCCGACTGCTTAACCTTTTGCCAAGGCCTTAACGTTACTACATTGCTATTTAACGTGTTTTTTGTCGTTGTTGTATCAAGCTTTGCAACCGTTTTAGCTAACGAGTCACTAAGTGGTGCGTCGTCAATACTTATTGCGTGCTCCTTTACTAGCATGTCTACTTCGCTAAATTCTGCAAGTCGCATTACTAGCGCATCATCGGTTTCAAGGGCTTTACGCACTTGCTCCATTTCGTCCTCGCTTAGCTCTGAGTCTAAAAAGGCGCTAAGAGTTTCGTCGTTAATGTTCATACTTGCTCCTTTTTAAAGTCGGGTTTTATTAAGTTATAAAGTGTACTGCGTGCGCGCGATAATTTACTCATTACACTGCCTATAGGTATATCTAGCGTATGTGCTACTTCTTTATAGGCCATGCCCTGCAGTGCCACCAGCGATACTATGGCGCGTTGCTCTTCGGGTAATTGCCCAAGTGCTGTATTTACATTTTTAAGCATTTGTTTGTTTTCGAGTGTTTGGTGCTCATTACTTGATATTGGCTCTGGTAAAATATCGGCCTGAGCCTTATTTTGCCTTACCTTGCGTGAGCGGTATTCGTCTATCCACACATTACGGCAAATTTTAAATGCCCACTTAGCAGGCTCAACGTCATCCGGAATGCCTTTTACTAATAGTTTTTCAATTGTTATTTGCACTACATCGTCTGCATCTGCTTTACTACCCGTTAGCGAATAGGCAAAACGCCTAAGCATGGGCAATAAGGCTTTTAATATTTCGTTCATTGATTTTTACCCCTTTTATAAAGAAGACGATTCAAAAAAACATTTATTCCCAAATAATCAAAATAATTTAAATAATGAAATATTTCTATGTGTTAAACGTTAACTAACCAGCATAATAAATTTAATAGAAGTAACCCACTATGAATATTAAAAACACACGCGTTAAACACATAATAGCCGCCTCGCTTTGCATATTTAGCGCAACGAGTTCAGCCAACATAGTAAGAGTCGATCAGGTGCTTGGGCAGCTAAGCCCAATAGAGCAGCGTATTGAGCAAACTATAGAGCGAGCACAACGCCTGCCGCTTCCGGTGCCTGTTCCACAAATATCGATTGATGAACTAAAAGCGCAAATAAGTGAGCCTATTAGCAGCTTACCTAATATGCTTAACATTAATATAAATAGCCAAAACACTGCATTTGTTGAAGTAGAGCTTGAAAACGGCTTTAGAGCAATAGAGCGCCAATGGTTATTAATGGCAAATAGCCAACAACTTAATACCCTAAAGCAGCAAAATGTAACCATTGTATCGGTAAAAAATTACAACGCACTTAACATGAGCTTAGTGCGCTTTAACGTACCCCAAGGTGTTAATTCTAAAAGTGAGTTATTAAAAGCGATTAACTTAGATGAGTCTGCAATACTTGACCGAAACCACATTTACCAAGCGCAAACAGGCGAGCCTAGCGTGAAAGTAACACAAAATAAGCCTGTTGCTCCTTACTGCACACAAAGCGTAAAAATTGGCATGATCGACAGCGCTATTAATACCAAACACAGTGCTTTTAGAGGCGCCAATATCACCACGCAAAGCTTTTTACCTAAAGGGTTAAGCTCGCCAAATTTACACGGCACCGCCATTGCAGGGCTAATTACAGGTAAAGGCGCAAAACTTAACCCGCTTTTAGGCAGTGCCAAGCTTTACAGTGCCGAGGTGTTTTATAGGCAATCTGAATATGCACAAGGGGCTACTTTATTTGCCATAGTAGAAGCACTTAACTGGCTAGTTAGTAATAAAATACCCGTAATAAATATGAGCCTAACGGGGCCAAATAACGCAATTTTAGAAGCAAGTATTACTGCAGCAATAAAACAAAACGTATTAATTGTAGCTGCTGCGGGTAATCAAGGGCCGGCGTCGCAGCCGTTATACCCAGGTGCGTATAAAAGCGTGATAGCGGTAAGTGCTATCGATTCAAAAAACCATATTTATAGATGGTCAAATAAAGGCGATTACATAGACTTTACAGCCCTTGGTGTAAATGTTGTTACAAGCCAAGGCAATGGAAAATTTGGTAGGGAGTCGGGTACGTCAATGGCGGCGCCGCATGTAAGCGCGGCATTAAGTTGTTTATTATTAAAGCATGGTAATAATAAAACCAAAGCACTTAACGAGCTTACATCGCTGGCCGTCGATTTAGGCGAGCAAGGCAAAGACACCACCTTTGGTTATGGCGCCATTTACCCACCTAAAAGTGCACTTTAACTGACGCCGATAAAACCGACTGAGTATAGGTATTGCTACTAAGCTTTGATTGGTAATCGCCATATTCAGCCTCGGCTATTAGTGTTACGTGCTCAAACACAGCTACGTTATAAAACGCATTAACTACATTTCGGTGCTCATCTCGCGACGGTATTTGCTCAAAAAAGTCATCCGTTGTTTGCTCGTCGTAATCTTTATTTTGATAACGCCACCCTGCGCCCACTTTATTAGCCACATTAAAGGCCGTAAATTTGTGCGTAACTTTTGTAGTAAAGCCGTAGCCGTTAAAGTCGTACTGGTTGTCGTCGGCGTTTTCTTTATCGGCACTTAGCGCTGCCATTAGCATGGTTTGCCCATTATTTATAAAATGATAAAGCGCTACATCGGCACCTACGCCATCAGCATTACGTGCTTTTGCAGTAGCAAAACGTTTAGCTTTGTTTTTTATGCTCATACGTAAATACGTATGCGGGTTTAAAAAATGGCCATAGTAAGCGCTGGCTTGATTAAAATGTAAAAATGGTTCGCCATCTACATTTGCTTTTGTGCCATCGTAACGAACCCCTACCTCATGGCTATTAAAGCTGTAGCTGCCATCTAAACCATATTGATGAAGGTCTAAATCGTATTGATCAAATTCATCGTAGTCTTGCTGTTCAAACCGGTAGCTTGAAGTTAATTTAGCGCCTTTGGTTAATTGCCATTTTGCATTAACACCGGCTGCGGTTTTTATGCCGCTGTCGCTTTGCGACGAAATATCGTCAAGCTCCTGAACAGAGAGCGCTGAATTGCTTAATACCCCAACTTCTGCATCTGCATTTAGCTCAAAGCTACTTTTAAAGGGTTTATTTTGCTCAGGTGTTTTAACGTGGTTGGTTTGTGCAAGCACCGCTTGGGCACTAAAAACACACAATGTGGCGGTTATAACTGCTTTCATATTTATTCTCCAACAGGCCGAATAGGTTTCCCTATTCGGCATTTGTGCAAACACGCTTAGGGCGTATTAAAGACCTAAGTCTAAATCGTTAGTAATGTTGGTAACTACTTCACTTGCGGTGCTAAGTGCTACATCGTTACTAATTTGATCAGTGACCGCTGCACTCACCTGCCCGCTAACACTTTGCTGTACCGTACTTTGTAAACTGCTAACCGTACTATCTTGCACGCTGGCAATTAAAGATTGCTGAACACTGCTTACAACTTCATTACTGGTATTAATTGCATCACCTACTTGCAGTGCAGAGCTCACTGAGTTTGCAGCCGTATTAGTAATTGCTAATTGGTTTGTAAGCGCACTCGCTGCATCAGCTTGAGTTACTGAATCGGTAGCGCTGCCCACGTTTGAAAGTAAAGAGGCACTTGTTGGTGTATCGGTAGTATCAGGCTGAGCGGCTTGATCAGAGGTAAGTCCAAGTAATGACGACTGGCTCACTGCAGTCGTTAAATTACCCGCCGATGAGGTTAACTGCGCTGTTGCATCAAGCGCTGTATTGACTGTGGTATTGCCTGTGGTATTTAAAGACGATGCCGATGCGTTCAATGCGTTATTTAAAGATGAGCTGCCAGAGGCCACTAATGAATTTGCAGGCTCTGCGGCCTCGCTGCTTTCTTGCGATGGAGTTTGTGTATTATTTGCCGTTGAATCTGTATTTTGCGAGTCATCAGCCGTTACTTGTGTATCGCTAGATGCGTTTGTATCATTGCTACCACTGGCTGTTAAACCGTTTTGTGAAAGCGCAATAGATGTAGATGTTTGTTGCTGCGCCGACGTAGACTGAGATATTTCAATATCAGCGGCGTGCACTGCACCTGTAAAAGTACACACACCGCTTAACATCATTACGCTTACAATTTTATTTAATTTAGTCATTGTTTTGTCCTCTAGTTTGTCGGATTGACATAAAGAAGACGATTTACAAAAACACTTTATTCCAAAAATAAATTAAAAAATTACAATAAAACCACTTATTAACTAAATTTCAAATACTTAAAGGTAAGCTAATACCCTACGGCGTTAGCGTTTCACTATTTTGGATCAGCAATAACAGCTCGGCAGTAGCCGTTGCATCGGCCAATGCGCGGTGATGGCTGGTTAAGTTTAAATTAAAATGCGTACTAAGGTTACCAAGCGAATACGACTTTAAGCCTTTAAACGCTTTGCGCGACTCAACCACGGTGCACATTTTTGGCATTTTAAAAAAGTGCCCTGCCATCTCGCATTCTTTTTTAATAAAGCCATAGTCAAAATTAACGTTATGGGCTACAAAAATACTGCCTGCTAGTTTATCAATTAGTGGCTTTACAACCTCTGCAAATACGGGCGCGTTATAAACCATGCTGTCGCTAATACCAGTTAGTGACGTTATAAATCCAGGTATATGGCGCTCGGGGTTAACTAAGCTAGTCCAAGTATCAATTACTTTACCGTGCTGTACTTTTACAAGGCCTATTTCGGTAATACGGTTACCGCCTTTTAAGCCGCCCGTGGTTTCTATATCAACTACGCTGTAAATACGGTTTGGGTCTACAAACCACTTAACTGCGGCAATATGTACCGTAAAGCCCACATTTTTTAAATTATCTATGGTGGTAAGTTGGTTGCGCCTAAGCTTATCACCTGGGGCTTTTACCTCTTCAAAATGTACTTGGCCATTATTAATTACCATTAAGTCGGGGTAGCCGTCTTTTAGCTGTAAATAATGTTTGCTCATAGCCGTTAAATGAGTAATTAATGCCTCAAGTGGGCTGTTTAAAATAAGCGCTTCTAGTGGCTCTAATAAATTGCTGCGCCACCTAAACAAACCGTTAGGTTGATCAAAGTATTGCGCTGCATTTTTGCATACTAAATTAAGCAATGCTTGCGACGTTTGGCACTTTGCTAAGCGCTCATTTATCTGTATTTGCTGCGCTTCATAAAAATTACCAAGCCTTAATACTTGCGGATAAATATCAAACTCATTGCATGGCGGATAAGGCGACTCCACAAATAGCTCATGCCAAAATACCAAACCAAACAAACTTTGCCAAAGCGTGTTTTCGGTATTAAATACCTGCATACCTTGGCGAGTATAATAATCGTTTACGCCCTGCTCTACTTCACCTCGGTACAGTTCATCTATTTCTAGCACGCACTGAGTATCGGCAAGCATGGCACTTAAACGAGAACGTGTTTTTTTATTAAACTTACGCATTAAAAAATCGTCAGCAAAATACAGTAAATCATCAGTGAGCGGGTTTTCGATAATGGCTTCTAATCGAGCTTTTACCCACTCTTTATTGCCAAGCCTGTATTGCTCTCTTATTTGAATTTCTTGTGCTTCGCTATCATCCGCGCACCCTTCTAGTAAGCTAAAAGCAAGTTCGCTATCAACTGCTTTTAGCTGCCTATAAAGCCTAACTAATAATTTATTTTTTAATGCAACGGCTATTGCACCATGTGCAGCTTGCACTAAAACCTGTGACGCTAAAGCAACATAGTCGCTCTCATCTGTTATATTTTTAAATGCTAACCGGTAACGGTTTAATAAATAGTTTGATTGCGCTTCGTCAAGTGTTTCAAAGCGTGACAAGCTCTCACTGTGCCCTTCGCGTGTAGCGGTTAAGCCTAAGTCTCGCATTACAAAACGATTTTGATGATTCACATCTCCACTGCTTAGTTTGCCTGCAAATAAAAACTCAAAATACTCGTAGTAATCACTGCGGTTATTAATTACATACTGGCTATAAAGTGGCGCAAGCTCTTGTGGGCATGCTTTAAAAAACTCACGCGCAATATCCACCAGCGCGCCTTTACCGGCGCTCTTTTTAAAGCTTATTTGCTCGTCGTAATTACTTAGCAACTCAACCAAAGAAGGTTTGGTTAAGTGCGCTAAAAGCTGCGAATAATGCTGCTCGTTTGGCTCAAATAAAATATCGGCTTTTTTAAGCGTATAAATAGCCTGATGCGGTGATGTTATTTCTTCATAATTAAGCGATTGCGCCTGCACCAAATAAGGCTTTCGCGAGTACACACGCGCCAACATGCACTGGCTTTGTTCATCTAGCTGGTTAATTTTACTAATAAATTCACTATGTTTAGGCTCAAGTAAATGCATACATTTACTAGTTACAAACTCAATAAGCTCTCTAAAATGCGCTAAATAGTATTTTGCTGGTAATTCTTTTTTCATAATATCGCCATAACTGTATATAAAAACAGTATCTAGTATTTGCGCTTATTATTCAATCTTAAACTTGTAATCAGTAATGCTTATAGTTGCCATATAAAAATAATGTAGGGTCGATAAGCACTAAATGTAAAAAGCGACATATTACAAGCCATACAACAAAAACAAACCATTGCCATACATTGCAAAGGTGGCACCTGCGGCACAGGGTTGGTCGCTGCACTTATTTTAAATTCGACAGGTTACACATAAGAAGAGGTATACAACCTAGTACAAGGCATTCGCCCTAAAGCACTCACTATAGAGCTGTAAAAAGAGTACTTTGAGAGTTTTAGTCGGTAATAAAAAAGCTAGCGTAAAACAGCAAAGCTACTAATAGTTAAACGCCCATTAACTGGGTCGCAGGCATAACCATTAGACGCGTTTATATTACCGGAATGCAATAAGTTACTTGGGTATATAACTGCGCGATTTAGCTTTGCCTCTACTCTGTAAACTTGCTCAAACAAAGTTGTACTTCCATTTATATATTGTGGATTTTTATGAAGCTTTTGCGCCATGGCTTGTTGCTTAATAGCTTGTCTATAAAGCATAAGCCGCTCTTTTGTTATACGTTCATACCCTAAGGATTTATGCTTATAAAATGAAGTACCACCATGAGTTTCATCACATAAAAAGTGCACCATAGCAAGTTGATTCATATTAGGTGTATCAAAATGAGGGAGCATTTGTATTGGCCTGAGCTTATCAGGCTCAGTGCATGCAATTGAAAAAGCAGAAAGAATTACATCAAACTCGCTTTTATCCGCCATATCAAAGTGCGAATTAATAATTGGCGCAAGCGCTTTTAACCGCTCGATATAACTAAGCGGTGCTGCTTTTCTTACTCCTGGGTAAAAATCACTTTCTTGTGCGCAAAACGATTCTCTAGCACTTTGAGAAAACACAGCAAAATTAATAAGCGCATCTACATTATTTACAAAATCATCAATAACAATAATTGGGGTTTTCTCTTCCCCTACAGTATGTATGTGTAACGCCGTATTTTCGTTTAGTTTAAAATCAATCATCGGCTAAATTAAGCACTGCATTTTTACGCTCTATCAATGGGTATATTTGGCCAAGTGAGGTTATAACAGTATAAATAGCGGGTAATAAAGCGCTTTGATGTAAAAGCGTAATTTGATCACTATTAAGTTGTGCGAGTCTTTCTTGGTTAATAATGTATAGGCCGTTTAACTTTATTTTTTGACTGTTCTGAAACGTTACCTCAAGCGATAATGGCTGCAGTAACTCATACTGTAACAAGGTATCAATTAACTTTTTATTGTCTATTTCGCCTTGTAATAAATGCCCTAAACACTGCTTTATTTGTTTGAAATAGCTACTTTCTTCTGCGCTTTGGGTATAAATTGGTTCTAAATTATTCTGGCTTTGCGCTCGATTATTAACGACTGCTGGGCTATTTAAATTAATACACACAGGGTATTGAGTTTGCTGCGCATGAGTATCACCAACAAAAAATGGCTGACGCTGTAATTGAAGCGGTAAATACACGCCCTGCCACTGCGAGTTCTGATAAAACAAGTTCTCATGTTGCTCAAAGCCTAATAAAGCATTGAGTGTAAACTCCCCTGTTTCTGAGTTTTTTGCAAAAACTATAGGCTGCTGAACGGCAATTTGATTAAGTTCCGCCATAACAACAGGAATCATATTAATGTTTTCAGCGTGTGATTGTGCTTTTTGTGTGTCTATTTTTATATGCTGATGAGCACTTTGCTCTAATGCGACTAAATTTTCCATGCGTGTCTCTTTATTGTTTTTATGTGTAAATTTTTAAGCTAAATAGTGCTAAAGCCATGATTCTTAATTTTATTTAACAATTCTCGGTTACTAGGTAAGTTAGTGACTGCTTGGTTTATCATGCTTTTATTTTTATCAAACTGACTTTTAGCAAAAGCAGTGTCTTTAAGCATATAGGCAGTTGTGCTGTAGTCACTTTTAAAGCCCATACCATATAAAACATATTGATAACTCGCCGCTGGAAACACCTCATTGTTACTTATAAAGTCGTGGTCAGCAGGGGCGCGGTATTGCCATAATTTCATTAGATCTTGTAGGCTTTGAGGAATCGTTTTTGGGTTTCTGTTATCGCTCCAAAATGCGTTATCGTCACGGGTTGATAAAATATAGTGTAGCTTTAAAAAGTCGATTATTTTCCCCCACCTATAACTAAACGTCTCATTAAAGCGCTTGGCGGTAATATCCATAATATCGCGGGTGTGGGGGAGTTGTTCGCTGATCATTTGCGCTGACATTTCTACTAATACCAATGCAGAAGCTTCAAGCGGTTCCAAAAAGCCAGCCGAAAGCCCAACTGCAACACAGTTGTTTTGCCAAAAGTGTGAGCGATGACCACTTTTAATAGGGATTTTTCTGATGGTGAGCGAATCAATTTTATCGCCTACATATTCTTTGAGTTTTTCTCTGGCTCGCGCTTCTGTACTATATTTACTCGAATATACGTAACCTACACCACGGCGGTGCTGTAAACCTATATCCCAAATCCAACCCGCTTCTTGCGCTGTTGAAATTGTGTGAGACGCAATGCTCTCATCTTCATTCTCATAAGGGACTTGCACTGCTA
This sequence comes from Pseudoalteromonas sp. 78C3, assembly GCF_002836695.1. Classification (NCBI taxonomy): domain Bacteria; kingdom Pseudomonadati; phylum Pseudomonadota; class Gammaproteobacteria; order Alteromonadales; family Pseudoalteromonadaceae; genus Pseudoalteromonas; species Pseudoalteromonas sp. 78C3. Next base: position 63,179 of record NZ_PJAV01000173.1, on the reverse strand, counting down.
AGGCGGTATCAATAAACAGTACGTCATCGCAGGGCTTAAAGGGAACCTTGTAATGCTCGCCTAATAACAATGATGAAAAGCCGGTGCAATCGACAAATAAATCACCGCTAATTTCACCTTGTTGTTTTGTGGTAACGCTTGCAATATCGCCATTTTTAGCACTATTGACCTGCGTTACATCGGCTAAAATATGTTTAACGCCAAGCTGCTGCGTACAGTGTTTTTGTAAAAAAACAGCAAATTTTGCAGAGTCTAAATGGTAGGCATAATTGGCTATAGCAGCATATTCTGGTGTACAAATTGTTTTAGGGGCAAGTCCTTGCTCACAAATAGCTTCTTGATAACACACTGCGTTTGAAAAAGAAGTTAACTCAGCTGTGTTATTTAACCAATGCCCTGCCATATCAGTTTTTGAAAAGCCCTGCGGCAGAACTAATGGGTGATAATAAAAATCATCATTGCTGCCATCCACCCATTTGGCAAATTTTGCACCTTGCTTAAAGCTTGCCTCACACTCGCGTATAAAATCGGTTTCGCTAATACCAAGTGCTATTAATGTACTGCGCATGGTGGGCCAAGTGCCTTCACCAACACCTATAATTGGTACATTTGGTGATTCAACTAGCACAACATTAAGACCATCGGGCGTATTACTCTTATGATGTGCCGCTAATCGACCTGCTGTTAGCCAGCCCGCTATACCGCCACCAACGACAACCACTGTTTTTATTTTTTTATTTTGCTGGTTCATACTTGTTACCTATAAAGGCATATTTAAAAAGTGGCTATTACTAAATGTAAAAGCCACTTTTATTATTTAAGTTAGAAACTACCACGAACACCTAACGCAAAACGTCGCCCGCTATCTTCAACCATTAGTAATTGATTAGAAAAGCGACCACGTTTGTGTACGTATTCTTCGGTTAAGTTTATACCTTCAAAGAACACCGATACATTTTCGGTAATATCATAGCTTCCACTGGCATCGAGTTGTGCATAGTCTTCCACTATAGTGACACCATCACCATTTAACTGCGTAAGCGACTGTACAAAACTGTCACGCCAGTTATAAGCTAAACGCGCCTGAAATGGCCCATTTTCATAAAAACCAACCACATTGTAAGAATCGCTTAAACCCGTTAATGCAAATACCTGCGTTATATCTGCTGGGTCTAATTCTGCATCACTATCAACAAACGTTGCATTAACCACAAAGCCAAAGCCACTATCAAAGCTATGCTGTAGAGCCAGCTCCCAGCCGTCAACAATTGCCGACTCGCTATTATTTGGTAACGTATTGGTAAACACGGCTGTAGAGTCGGCAGCATCAGAGTTATCTACATCATTGCCTGTAGAAGGGTCTGTAAGTAACCCACCACCAGCAAGCTCGAACGTTAAGTCTTCAGTGGTGTTTATAATGAAGTTAGCAACGTTTTTTCTAAAGTAACCAGCTGATAAGTAACTTGCGTCGGCGTAGTACCACTCTAGTGATAAATCTAAGTTATCTGAGGTAAATGGTTCAAGTGCAGGATTACCTGAGCTTGATGTTAAGTTGCCACCTTGGCGAGTAGTTTCGATAACAGTCACTGGCGACATACTATCGAGCGTTGGGCGCGTTATCGTTTGTGATACGGCAGCACGGGCTATCAAATCGTCATTAATTTCAAGCTTTACACTAAAGTTAGGCAAAATAGCTTCGTAATCTGAGCTTGATGAAATATTTTTTACTGCACCAAAGTTAGCCAACATCTCGGTTTTATCTAAAATAGTTAGCGCGCTAACTGGCTCATCTGTGCCTTTTACTTTTACATCGGTACTTTCATATCTAAACCCAGCAGATGCGTATAATGGCATGCCTGCAAGCTCGGCCTCAAAATCAAATTCAGTATAGAATGAAAAAGTATCTTCGGTGATTTCAAACGATTTATTGCGTTTAACTGCATCAAAACTAATAGGCTGACCATTCGCCGCAGCTATTTGCTCAAGGTACGCAAAGTTTGCCTCTCCATCATGTGCAAGCCATGACGTTGGCATACGACCGCTACCACTTACATCGCCTAAAAAGTCATCTCCAGCATCAAATACAAACTGCGCTAAGCCGTCCATGCTCGGAGCATCTGGGTAACCACAAAAAGTACAATGAATACCAACGCCTTCGTTATCCCAACGAGCTAGGTTCTTAGTTTCAGTTGAGTACATGGCACCAAATTTAACCGCGATTAACCCCGATGTACCTTCGTTATTCCATACACTATCCCAGCGAAATTGATCAACAGTATCCTCAACAGCCCAACCACGGCGGAGCATTACATGTGCTCGGCTATTTGCTGTATCTAAATGATTAGACACTCCATCAGGCGTTACCCCTGGATCGTAAGCCACACCATTCAGTTCTTGTTGGCCACTGTAAATATTAGGGTTAGCTGTGGCAAATTCACTGGCGTAAGGCAAAATGCCACCGTCTACTTCAAAGCGCACTCGGTTAGCATAGCCAATCAACGATAGCTGATCGCCACCGCCATTATTAGCCTCACGCTCGGCTTTTGAGTGGCTCAAATCAAACTTCATATTTAAGTTATCGTTTACATGCCAATCAAAGTTTAAACCTAATGCGCTAGAGTTGGTTAAACGATCAAACTTTTTAGCGTGCATATCGGTGGCAAGGCCTACCTCTTGATATAAATCAACCACAGTGCCATTTTCATCAACAGTTGGGCCTGCTGCATCACCAAAGCCTTCTAAGTTTGGTGCTGTAAACCAGTGCCCGTATGAAGTTGTATCGGCCTCTACATCAAAATCGGAGTAAAGTGCGTCAGCAGTAATCACTAAATCATCTGATGGGGCATACTGAATAACTAAGTTGGCATTAGTGCGTGTGCGTGTTTCTGTAGTAACTTTATGATCGTAATTACGTGGCGAAAATATATTACCACTGTAAGCTTGCCCACTTTGAGTTTGCGGGTTTGAAACACCGACGTTTTCGAGCCATCCATCTACTTGAGCTTGGTTTAAGCGTGTTTCGCGCTCTTGGCGAGAAACGGCAAACAACAAACCCAGTGTGTCATCATTAAATGTATTACTAATTAACCCTGAAATTTCTGGTGTGGTTTCTTCGCTATTTTCATCGTAAATACCTTTAACACTACCCGCTATTTTAAAGCCACTAATCGCAAATGGACGCGCCGTATTAACGTTTACTGTTGAGCCAATACCACCAGATTGCATAGTGGCCGTTGAGGTTTTAAATACATCTAGGCTTTTAACCAATTCTGATGCAATGGTATCAAAGCTAAATGCACGGCTTTGATTCTCTGATGCCATTTGGCGTCCGTTTACTAGTACAGTATTAAACTGCGGGCCAAAACCACGCACCGTAATAAGCTGCCCTTCGCCGCCTGAACGGTCTATTGAAACCCCAGTAATACGTTGCAAAGACTCGGCTAAATTTGTGTCAGGAAATTTACCAATATCTTCTGCTGAAATGGAGTCAACCACGCCACCGGCTTCTCTTTTTGCATCCATGGCTCGACCAAGCGAGCCTCTAATTCCGCGTACTTCTATTATTTCTGGATCTTGTACTGCTGTTTCTGCAACTGCAGGAAGGGTTGCCATTGTGCTTAATACAGCTAGTACAGCACTCGACACGCCATTTTTTTTATAGTTAGCCATGTTGTCAGTTCTCTCGAAGCTAGGGTCTATTAAAATAGAAATTTGCCCATCTTCGCTAACTTGCATTTGCAAGCCGGTACTGTCGAGTAAAATCTGTAATGCATTTATTATTGAATACTCGCCAGTAATAGTATTTGTTTGTAACTGTTGAATTTTATCCAACGGAAAAAGCAAAGTAATATCGGCTTGCTCGGCAAAGTTTATTAGCGATAAATCGGCCCTTTGTCGAGGAATGTTAAACATTGCTTTTTCGTCCACCGAGCTCGCTTTCACCTCTGTGGTGACTAAGCTAAAAACAAGCACATATAGCGGTAAACAAAGTGGCAAATGTATACATTCCATGCGTATAGTTTTTGGCCATACACAGAATGAAGACGAGTGACTTTTTATTTTCCTCCATAAATATTTTTTATTTTTTTCAAATAATTTATTTTTTTGACTAGCCATACTTATTATTACTAAACCTTTATTATTTTTTGGTGTGCAAAAAAAATGTTGTGGGGTTTCAACTAAAAAAGTTAAATATATTTTTATATTAATTAATTGGTTATATGAACACGTATAATTATAGAGCTAGCCTATACGTGTTAATAATTTGAAAAACTGTAGTACACTTGGTATTCAAATTACAAGCTTTTAACAACAAGGATTGATAGTGCCTGCAATTTTACAAATAGAAAAACAATTTATTTTAAAATTGAGTAGCGGATTTTTTATTACCAATCGTCTTAAGCTGTAATGGCAAAACAATAACAACAATTGCCAAAACCACACACACACGAGACACACACTCAATGACAAAAGACACACTATTTTATAAGGCTTATCTGGCCTCGCGCAAAGGTCTCTCAAATGTAGTGGCACGCATAGTACCTCCACATGAAATTGAAGACATTGTGCAAGAAACTTACGTGCGAATTTGTCAAATAAAAAACACTGAAAACATTAGCTCACCAAAATCTTTTATTTATAAAACGGCGCGTAACCTAGCGCTCGATTATCAAAAGCAAGCCAATATACGACTAGTCGATAGTATCGACAACATGGAAGCATTAGAGCAACTCTTAGCAGAACATCAGAAAGACGAAATGTACGAAAATGCGCTAACCGATTGCGAATTTTCAAATTTTTGTGAAGCTGTCAGGCTTTTGCCTGTTCAATGCCGTAAAGTGTTTGTATTAAAAAAAGTGTATGGTTATTCGCAGCGAGAAATTGCTGCTCAATTAAACCTTAGTGAAAGTACCGTGGAAAAACATATAGCAACCGGCGTAAAACGTTGTACGCAGTTTATGCGTCAATCTGAAAAAAGTGTGTATGGCAAACCGAACTCTTCTTCACAAAAAAGTGCTGGAGGTAGTCATGAGTAATGTCCACCATATAAGCGAACGAAATAATAAGGCCGTCGAAGACGCACGCCTTGATTGTGCTAGTGAATGGCTTGCCAAGCTCGATAGAGGTTTAACTAAACCCGAAAAAGACGCATTGCAGCTATGGTTAGCTCAGTCATATAAAAACGTCGAAGTATTGCTTGAAGTTGCACACCTATGGGACAAGATGGGTGAACTTAGCCGCTTATCTGATCTATTCCCGCAATCACAATCTAGACAAAAACGCCTCCCTGTGTGGTTAGGTGCAACGGCCGCTTCTGTTTTATTGGCTGTTGCACTTAGCTTTTTTCAAGAAGCATTTAATTTTTCATTTTTTTATCCCGTTAATCAGTCAGCTGTTGTCGCTAAGCAACTTAACTTTCAAACGGGTGTAGGTGAAAGCAAAGACATAATTTTGCCAGATAAAAGTGAAATCACATTAAACACTAATAGCTTTGTACAAATAAGATATACCCGAGACTCTCGAGTAATTAACTTACTGCGGGGCGAGATACATATAAATGTGGCGCATGATAAGACACGGCCTTTGAGTGTTATTGCTGGTGATAAAGTTATTCAGGCAGTAGGCACTGCGTTTAATGTTGAAGTGGGTAAAAAACAAATAGAGTTAATAGTCACTGATGGCAAAGTGCTTGTTGCCGAACAAACTAGTTCGCAACCATCAAACCTCCAAAAAAATGGAACAAATAAGCTTGGTAAATATTTATCAAATAACTCTACAGCAGTTTCTAAAGGTGAAAAGCTCGATTTAAGTTTCAAAGGTAAAATAGCTAAGCACGTTGAAAAAGTAGACCCTATAGATGTAGCGGCTAGTCTTTCTTGGCGTAAAGGAAGCCTTATTTTTAGAGGCGAATCTCTTGCCGATGCCATGGCCGAGATTAGTCGATATACGAATATAGACTTTGAGCTTTCTGATGATGAGCGTTTAACAAGGGTACAAGTCGCTGGTATGTTTAAAACAGGCGATGTTAAGGGCTTATTAGAAGTATTAAATAATAATTTTAATATTAGTTATGAAAGAATTAGCCCAGATAAAATTCGTTTAAATTACGCAGATCCAAGCGCTTCAATATAGTACAGTACACAATAATAAAAATCAGGACACACAATCATGACATCATCTTTATCGCCGAGGAATAATAGCTCGGCGCACACATCAAACACGTGCTCACTTTTTTACGTAATTTTTATCTCTGCCGTTGCTGCTATTGGTGGCTTTTTATTTGGTTTTGACTCGGGCGTTATTAACGGCACGGTGTCGGCACTCGGTAATGCATTTAATTCAAGCAGTGTAGCTACGGGCTTTAATGTAGCGTCTGTGTTACTAGGGTGCGCCCTAGGTGCGCTGGCTGCGGGGCCGCTGGCTGATAAGTTTGGTCGCCGTGCAATTATGATCATCACCGCGATTATTTTTGCCATTAGTGCATTTGGTTCGGGCATTAGCGAAAGCTCTGCGGAGTTTATTTTTTACCGTTTATTTGGTGGTTTAGGTATTGGTGCTGCATCGGTATTAGCGCCAGCTTATATTGCAGAAGTTGCGCCACCAGCACTACGTGGTCGTTTAGCTACATTGCAACAACTCGCTATTGTATTGGGTTTATTTGCTGCTTTTTTAAGTAACTACTTAATTGCTGATGCAGCAGGCAGCGCGCAAAATATTTTAATGCTTGATATAGCCGCTTGGCGCTGGATGTTTTGGGCTGAGCTTGTGCCTGCTGTACTGTTTTTAGTGGGTGTTTTGTTTATTCCTGAGTCGCCTCGTTATTTAGTGGCGCAAGGTAAAGTAGGCGATGCAAAAGCGGTATTTAGTAAAATATCGAACGACAATGTTGATGCGCAAATAAGCGATGTAAAACGCTCATTGCACAGCGATACAAATCCAAGTATTCGTGATTTATTTATTGATGGCAGTAAAAAAGTACACCCAATTGTTTGGGTGGGTGTGGCGCTGAGTGTGTTTCAGCAATTTGTGGGTATTAACGTGGTGTTTTATTACGGCTCTGAGCTTTGGCAGGCCGCTGGGTTTGATGAGTCGCAATCGCTGTTTATAAATGTGCTCACAGGTACTACTAATATTGTATCGACCTTTATTGCCATTGCCCTAGTTGACAAAGTTGGCCGTAAACCACTGCTATTAGTAGGCAGTATTGGTATGTTTATTAGCTTAAGCGCGCTTACTTATATATTTGGCAGTGCAGGCCTTGATGAAGCAGGCAAACTTGCACTTAGCGATAACATGGGTACGTTTGCGCTTATTATGGCTAACTTATTTGTGGTGTTTTTTGGCTTAAGTTGGGGCCCAATTGTATGGGTATTATTGGGCGAAATGTTTAATAACCGTATTCGTGGTGCTGCCCTTGCCGTTGCGGCTAGCGCACAATGGATTGCTAACTTTGCAATTACCATGACCTTCCCTATTATGCTGGCTAACATTGGCCTTGCTGGTGCTTATGGCTTTTATGCGTTATCGGCACTTATAAGCATATTTTTTGTTGTTAAATACATTAAAGAAACGCGCGGTAAAACGCTCGAATCTATGTGATTTTTTAAAAGCGGTGATATTAATCGCCGCTTTGCTTTTACATACAATGGCGTTATTTAAGAGTGATTGTTTGGATGAGCTAAACGTTAACTAATAAATATATTTTAAACTGCTGTTAATACGTAAACGCTCCTTTTACCAGCAAGCTTTTACTACCAAAGTTTATAGCTACCGATTGCATACTTAAATATCACTACAGCTCAATACGTTAGCGAAACTTTTAATTTAAGTTAAGGCTGAATAGCAATCTACGCTCATTTATTTTAACTTTATAACCATTGCCGTATTACCTTTTATTATAACTAATCTATTTAAATTCCTTTTTAGAATATCAAAAATTAGCTATTGTCCGCCCATTCCAACTTTATGTATTTACTAAAATGAAAAAACAGTTAATTTCAGGCTTAGCTTTAACGTGTGCGTTAGGTTCGTTCAGTGCATTTGCTACTAATGGTTATTTTACTCACGGCTATGGCATGACCCACAAAGGCATGGCTGGCGCAGGTGTAGCACTGTCAGAAGAATTAATGTCTGGCGCTAATAATCCAGCAACCTTTTTACCTAATGGAACAGAGCTATCTCTGGGCTTAGAGCTTTTTTCACCTAAACGAAAATATACTGCATCAAAAGTAGATACTTTTTACCCTGGCGCATTTTATCTTGAAGCAAAAACACAAAAAAGCGACAACACTGTATTTGCAATTCCAGAGTTTGCTATTGGCCATCAATTAAATGAAAAAGTAAATATTGGATTATTAGTGTATGGCAACGGCGGTATGAATACCGAGTACGGCGCAGAATCCTCTCCTGAGGGGACTTTTTACGCTGGTACGACGGGCGTTGATTTAAAACAACTCTTTATTAGCCCAACAGTAAGCTATGAGTTGAATGAACAAACACGCCTTGGTGTATCCCCTATTTACGTGGTGCAACAGTTTGAAGCACAGGGGCTTGGAAACTTTGCTCCTTTTTCGCAATCACCCCAAGCGCTTACAAATAATGGCGCCGATACAAGCACAGGCTTAGGCATTCAACTAGGTATTAGCCAAGATATAAATTCGTCATTAAGCTGGGGAGCAAGTTACCGCTCATCAGTGTCTATGCAAGAATTTGATAGCTATAAAGGTTTGTTTGCAGAGCAAGGCGGATTTGATCTGCCAAGTTCGTTTCAACTTGGTGCAGCTTATAAGCTTACACCTAGTAATCAGGTAGTATTTGATTGGCAAAAAATAAATTACAGCGAAGTAAAAAGTATTGCAAATCCAGTCAATAACTTGATGTCAGCGCCTTTAGGAGCTAACGCAGGCGCTGGGTTTGGCTGGAACGATATGACTATTTATAAGCTTGGCTATCAGTGGCAGCGTACATCGCAACAAAAAATTCGTTTTGGGGTGTCTTACACCGAGCAGCCTATTCCTTCTTCTCAAGTTATATTAAATATTTTAGCGCCGGGTGTTCAAGAGTGGCATTTTACTACTGGCTTTAGCCATTCTTTTACCAACAAGGTACAATTAAACGCTATGGCTTTTTATTCGCCAGCAAAAAAAGTAACGGGTGCTAACTACTTAGCGCCTAATCAACAATTATCAATCGAAATGAAACAAACCGGTTTAGGCGTTTCTATTGTTTGGGAAATTTAAAAATGATAACAGAATTCACCCCAGTATCGGCCGCAATAGGCGGGGCATTAATAGGTATAGCGTGTACGTTATTACTGGTTTTATACGGAAAAATTGCGGGTATATCAGGCATTGTTAAATCTGTATTCGCTAAAGCAAATTCAGACTCTCGTTGGCAGTTATACTTTATTTTAGGGTTATTGTTGGCAGGAGTGGCTGTAAGGGTATTTGCACCTTCTTTATTAGAAGGCGAATTGCAATTACCGCCTTGGCTTATTGTTGTTGCAGGGCTTTTAGTTGGCGCTGGTACAACGTTAGCTAATGGGTGCACAAGTGGCCATGGTGTGTGCGGCATGTCGCGCTTTTCTACTCGCTCTTGGGTTGCAACATGCACATTTATGCTTGTCGCCTTCATTACAGCAAACCTTGTAGGATAAATAATGAAAGCAATTATGATGGTTGTTATAGGCTTTATATTTGGCTTAGGACTTATTGTTAGCGGGATGACAAACCCAGCTAAAGTGATTAACTTTCTTACCTATGGAAACCAATGGGACGCAAGCTTAATTATAGTGATGGTTGTTGCCATGCTAATAATGATGCTTACATGGTTATGGGTTGCAAAAAAAGAGAAACCACTTATTTCAGGAACGTTTAATTTAAGTAATTTAAAAAATATTGATGCGCGCTTAATTATCGGCTCAGTACTTTTTGGTTTAGGCTGGGGTTTAAGTGGTATATGCCCAGGCCCGGGTTTGGTTCAATTAGTATCTCTTAAAATGGAGTTTTTATTATTTTTTGCAGCCGTACTAGCCGGTATGTGGTTAGCCAAAAAAGTATAATATTTGCTGCCGACTAAACTCGGCAGCTACTTTACCCAAACAAAGGTACATAACTTGCTGCAATATATAAAACTATATTGAACAGGTTTAAGTTATGCTAAATAAAGCGCTGGAATTTTCTAACAACACACCTTGGTTAGGCGCAGCGTCCTCCCTTTTACTTATAGCTATACTACTGTTTTTAATTCGTTTTTTTGTAATGTACTGGCTAAAAAAATGGACTTCAAAAACCACGTTTATATTCGATACTTTACTAATAGAGTCAATATCTAAGCCGCTAACACTGTGCACAATTATTGTGCTACTCACCATTTTAGAGCACGACACTTTCATTATTAGTACTTCTATTTCTCAACAGATCCCTTTTAATAGCATTAATATTGTATTAGCGCTGCTTGCACTTATTATGTTTTTAGACCGCTTTATTATTGGCACTATTAATTACTATGGTAAACAATCTGCCGTGGTTTTTAATTCAAAAAGCATAATTAAAGGCGTGATACGCGTTACATTATCGTCAGTGGGTTTGCTGGTATTAATGGGCACGTTAGGTATTTCTATTACGCCCATTATTGCCTCGTTAGGTATTACATCACTGGCTGTTGCCCTTGCTTTGCAACCTACCCTCGAAAACTTTTTTTCTGGCGTGCAGCTAGTAATAGATAAACCTATAAGGGTGGGTGATTTTATTGAGCTTGAATCTAAGGAGCAAGGCTTTGTTGATCATATAGGCTGGCGATCTACATGGGTTAAAATGCTACCTAACAATATGATTATTATACCTAATAGCCAATTATCTAAGTCGCGTATTATTAATTACTTTTACCCTGAAAAAGAGCTAAGCGTGCCTGTTGATATAAGCGTGCATTACGATTCAGATTTAGAATTTGTTGAGCAAGTAACACTTGAAGTGGCTCGTGAAATACTTATTTCACACGAATGGGGTGTTGATGATTACAATACCTTTGTGGTTTTTCATACCTTTGATAGATCAAGCATTAACTTTACGGTAATGCTTAGAGCTAAAGAATACTTTAATCGCTTTTGGGTTAAATCTGCTTTTATAAAAGCCCTGCATAAACGCTATAAAAAAGAAGGTATTGTAATCCCCTTCCCTATTACGGCTATTAACACGACTCAAGAAGCTGCTAAATTTAATAGTGATAAAAAAGTGCAAGGCGATACTTAAAAAAAGCGCGAGTGACTCTCGCGCTAATAAGTATTAAAACTTGTAGGTTATTTGCCCAATAATTTCACGAGGGCTGCCAGGAAAGTGGCCGTTTCGCTCACTAAATCCACTAACCGCGTATTCTTTGTCAAACAGGTTATTAATATTTACACTCAGTAATACGTCGTCAAAGCGACTCGTCCAGCTCATATCAAATACAGTAAATGGTTTTACTTTTTGGCCACTGGTACTAAGTTGCTCACTTACGTAATTTGCACCAAATGCAATTGATGAGTCAATTGAATCAATTGCGTAGCGAGTCCATAAACCTGCCTGGTGGCGTGGTGCATTAGCAAAGCGCGAACCATCTCCAAATGTATTTGAAAGCGTATCACCCGTTACGCCGTCTACCACTTGCGTATCGTTGTATGCGTAGTTAGCCGTTACGGTCCAGTGCGCTGATAAATCGCCGACTAAAGTTGTTTCAAATCCTCGGCTTTCTACTTCACCTATATTTAAAAGTGCAGCAATTCCATCCCCCGCTCCCGTATCGTCTGGGTTGCTCATTACCACGTTTTCTTTATTAATTTGGTAAATTGCAAAGGTGCTCATTATTTTGCCGTCGAGCCATTGGTTTTTCATACCCAGCTCGGTTTGCTTGCCGGTTTCTGGTTCTAAATTACCTTCGCCTTCTACATCCTCTTGGTCGGCTGACGATGTAGGATTAAAGCTCTCTGAGTAGTTAATATATACCGATGTGTTTTCTACTGGTTGATAAGTAACAGCAACGCGCGGCGTTATGTCGTTATCTGAGTAACTAAAACCAGTTTCTTGATTAAACTCTTTAAAATGGTCATAGCGTAGGCCTGCAATTATTGTCCACTGCTCGCCTATGCTAATTACGTCTTGCGCATACACACCAAATCGGTAGGTATCAACGCCATCGCGGTTCATGTCGGTGAGGTTATAAGTACTTGGATCGGTTTCACCGTAGTTTAAATTAAAAATATTTAAATTAGCGACGCCATCGGCCTCATATCGGGCACGTAAGTAGTCATATTCGGTATCAACGGTGTGGTAATCACCACCAAATAAAAACTGATGGGTTAATTGTCCTTGTCCAAAGTTATAAATAAAGTCGGAGGTTAAGCTTGTTTCTTCATTAGCGCGATATTGCTTGCGGTATTCACGCTTAATCGTTTCGTCGTCAATATTGGCAATGCCATCGCCGTTTACATCTACCCAACTTTGCGACTCATGGTAGCCTTGATCGCGTTCGTTATCCATGTAACGCAGTGTGCTACTTACAGAAAAATCATCACTAAAGTAATGACTTATCTCGGCTTGAAGTACCAAAGCTTCCATATTTTGATAATCAAACGACTCATTGGCGTTATAACTTGGGTCAACTAAAAAGTTGCCGTTGTCATCTACCGGTACGCCACGTAGGCGGTTTCCGCCTAGGTCTTGTTTAATGTAGTCAACACTTGTGGTTAGGATTGTTGAATCACTTAAATCAAATAACAATCCACCCGTCAGCTCGATGTTTTTTGAGTCAGCATTGTTTCGAAAGCTATCTTGCTCCTCATAGTAACCACCCAATCTATAAGCCATTGTATCGCTTAAACCACCGGTCATATCGAGTGATGCACCTCGGGTATTGTAGTTACCCAGAGTAAGCTTTAGTTCGCGTTTTTGTGTGTAGCTTGGCTTTTTAGTTACGTAATTAATCATCCCACCAGGTTCGCCACCGCCATACAAAGCAGAGGCTGGCCCTTTTAATACTTCAACACGTTCTACATTAAATAACTGCGGTACACCAAAGCCCGAATATGGGTCGCCACGCACACCATCGTAAAATACATTTGCGTCATCTCTAAAACCACGAAAAGTTACGCCTGAGTAGCTATATTCGCTCACTCCCGCAATAGATCGGTACAAATCGGTAATGTCACGAGCTGCTTGGTCAATTATAAGTTGCTCTGTTAACACCTGAGCCGATTGCGGAAGCTTAATAAGATCTAAATTAGTTTTAGTACCAATTTTACTTTCGGTTTCTAGGTAAAATTGCTGGGCACGGCCAGTTACTTCTATTTTTTCAATATCGTTATTTTGCTCTGCAAATGCCATATTAGAAAAAGCAGATAAAGACGCAGCAATACTTAATGCCAAATAATTAGGGTTAAACATGATAATTCCTGGGAGAAGTGTAGATAGCCAACAAGCTAAATGATAACTCTTATCATTTTCATAATCAACACAGGAGCGGGTTTAATACATCTAAATATTAGAACTAATTTTACTTAAAACAGAGCGCTAGCCCTTTTATTGCAGTTAAAATAAAACCCCTACTGTATTAAATACAGTAGGGGTTATTAAGTAATTCTTAAATTAGTTTTAGCGTGTAATTTACCCAGCAATATTGCTAATTTGAATTACTGGAGACACGTTAGTAAAATTAACTAAATCAGCCGCTATTACTTCTTGATGAGGTGCAAAGGCTTGCTGAAAAGATTCTACCGATTCAAACACTAAATGCCCCATAGCAATATAAGTTAGCGCTTCGCCCGGTGCGCCACCAGCTAAACCTGCATCTGCACTACTTGATATAAGCGCTTTACCAACTAACTCTGCAACTAGTGGTAAATGTGTTTTACAGTAGTAGTCCATATCGAAAGTAGCACTTTCATTATTTGGGTATAATACGCTTACTTTAATCATTACATTCTCTCTTTTATTTACTAAAAAATTTAAAGCTGTGCTAATAAACAGCTTTACAAACTAGTGTTCAAAGCGTCTTTTGAAATAGTATGAATCATACTTAAGTAAAAAGCGCATAAGTGAGCAGTCGCTCAATTATGTAGTATTCATGCTCATAGCGCCAGTAATTTGATTGCAATGCGTATTTTAATTAAGGTGATACTTCGCTAATTTACTTAAGTGCGGGTCGTTTTTTAAAAGGTTTGGGCGGTAAAGACTCTACAAAGTTAACGCACGTATTTACCCAATATGCTAAATCAGAATCAGACTCAAAACCTTCAGGCAAAATATAAACCAAGCCCTTAACTGGTTTTACTGCAGGTCGCTCTTCTCATCCTCTATCAAACGCCATTTAGTACCTCTTTTTTTAATAAGCACATCACACACTTAATAACGGTAATAGCACTTAAACCTAAGTGAATAAAATAATAAAAGGTGGTTGGGAAAGGTATGCAAAGAGTAGGTATAAAATTATTTTGGACTTACAGTTTATATCAAACCGCACTAATCAAAGCTGATTGAGCTGACACTAGTGCGGTTCAAAAGTAAGTATAAAACTTACTGATTGAATTTTAATAAACCAAAATGCTTATGCAGACAGTTGCACTGGAGCATCTGTTACAGATACTTTTTTCATGCTGCCTTGTTGTTCAAGGCGAATATGCCAACTAAACGCTTCTTCAAGTAAATGAGGGGTGTGCCCACCACGCTCACAAGCGCGCTCATAATAGTCTAACATCGCTTCGCGATATTCTGGGTGCACACAATGCTTAATAACTTGTACAGCACGCTCACGCGGCGCTAAACCGCGTAAATCAGCTAAGCCTTGCTCGGTTACTAAAATATCAACATCGTGTTCGTTGTGATCAACATGACTGGCCATAGGCACTACGCTTGAAATAGCGCCATTTTTAGCAATTGATTTAGTCACAAATATTGCTAAATGAGCATTACGAGCAAAATCACCCGAGCCGCCAATGCCATTCATCATCCGTGTGCCACAAACATGTGTTGAATTTACGTTGCCATACATATCAAACTCAAGCGCGGTGTTTATTGCAATAATCCCTAAACGGCGCACTATTTCAGGATGGTTAGAAATTTCTTGAGGGCGTAACACTAGCTTGTCTTTGTATTGCTCTAAGTTATTAAATACTTGCGCATTACAACGCTCCGATAAAACAATTGAGCTGCCCGATGCAAAACTAAGCTTACCTGCGTCAATTAGGTCAAACGTCGAATCTTGTAGTACTTCAGAGTACATTGTTAGGTCTTTAAAGTCAGAATCGAGTAATCCCATCATTACAGCATTAGCAATGTTACCAATGCCTGCTTGTAGCGGACCTAAATTAGCTGGCAATTTATTTTGAGCCACTTCGTCTTTAAAAAAGTTAACTAAATGGCGCGCAATAGCGGCGGTGTCTTCATCAGGGTCGGTAACGGTAGAAAACGAATCGCTTTGGTTAGTAAAAACAATTCCAACAATTTTTGCAGGATCAATGGGAATTGCAGTACTACCAATTCTATCATCTACTTTAACTAACGGCATTGGTTGGCGAGTAGGACGATACGAAGGGATGTATATATCATGCAAACCTTCAAGATTCGGGTTATGCAGCATATTAATTTCAACGATGACTTCTTTGGCAAAAATAGCAAAACTCGCTGAATTACCTACCGATGTAGTTGGCACAATATGCCCTTCTTCGGTAATGGCAACGGCTTCAATAACAGCCACATCAGGCATGGTTAATTGATGGTTACGTAAATGCTCAACCGTTTCAGATAAATGCTGATCAATAAACATAACTTCGCCGTTATTAATCGCTTTACGTAAAGTGCTATCTACTTGAAAAGGCATACGACGCGCTAAAATGCCCGCTTCTGTTAATAGCTTGTCGAGATCATTACCTAAAGATGCGCCAGTCATTAAATTTATTTTTATTGGATTTTTTTTGACTTGCTCAATTAACGCTCTGGGTACTGCTTTAGCTTCTCCGGCGCGAGTGAAACCACTCATCCCTACAGTCATTCCATCTTTAATAAATTGGCTTGCTTGTTCTGCCGGCATCACCTTGTCATGCAGGTTACTATTGCGAATACGTTCCAAGTGCATACTGAGCTCCTCTCTAAATTTGACATTATTCTAATCCTAACTTCGTACTACACAATCTAGACTTAAGTCGTATTTACGAATCGAGGATGAGCAACATCTTTAAAAGGGAGGTTAATTTACTTTTGATTAATACTATCATGTAGTTATTAGTAATATTTTTAACAAAAATGACATAACAATCTATAAAGTAATTTATAAAGTAATCTATAAATAAATAGTATTATTTAATTAGAGGAATTATTTTTGAGGAATTAAGTTTATTAGTTCAAACACCCAAATGAGGAATTTGGGTGGCAGTCTTATCAGCCACATCTCGGCACACACGTCACAAACTGTGGCTGCTCCCTTCCGGGCCTGACCAGGTTCGCCTGCTAGTGTTGCGAGAGGACCAATAAGACTACCATTGAGGGCCTTGGTTGGCGCGGGAGGGATTATCTCTACTTTTACTCTGTTATTCAAGGGATAATCTAAAAAGAAAGTGCGATTGCATACTTCATATACAATCGCGACGTATTTAGCTGTTTTAGTGCGTATTAATTGTTCTCTAACTGCGCTTTTATATTACGTAATGCTGCTTTTACTTTTTTCATATTTTCTGGACCCATACGTAAAAGCTGTTTTTGTGCATCTGGTAATTGCTCCCACTCCGAAAACGCATACTGGTACGTTACTGAATCACGAAGTAACGGCAAGTCACCTTCAGGCTCTGGCGTATCAAGTAATAAATCGATTGCATCGGTTAGCGTTTGATTAAACTCGTCATCGCCGTAACCAATTTCACTGTATGCATTATTAATAAGTGGCTTGTACTCTTCGTACATGCGAACGGCTTGCGCTGCACTCATACTGGTAAATATTTTCACATACGGTGTATAACGCTCGTAGCTGTTAGGGTTAATCGTTAGGATATCACCTTCATTCACGCTAAATTTTTCTTCTGGCTGTACAACAGGCATGTGTTTTTTAGCTATTTTTCCTTTTGCTAAGTTATCTACATATACCACACCACGACGAATAACATCGTCGGTCACCATTAAGCTCATTACTGAGTCGCTTAGGTACTCGTCCATTTTAGCAACAACAACTGCATCACTTTCGTTAAGCGTTGGTAGTGGCTCTACTTCTGGCACTGGCTCACTTGGACTTTGTGCTGGTACTTCAAGCTCTGCTGGCTTTTCTGGATTTACAGACGGCGCATCTACCACGGGGTCGTTCTCGGGTTTAAGCTCCATCATAGGTTGTTCTTTAACTGTGGGCTCTACCTCAGTGCGTGTTGCTTGCTCGTCACTGGGTGTAAGCAATACGAAGGCGGCCGCACATGCTACGACTATTAAAATAATAACGGCGAAAAGAATATTGTTATTAGGTGGACGTTTTTGAACATCTGATGCTTCTGGTTTATCTGACATACGAACTCCATAAAAATTAAAATGCGATATCACTTAGAGTACGCTAAGTGGATTAAATTCATTCTTACACAAATACTATTACATTTTATAATATGGCAATTATAGCAAAGTAAGTTACGTACTAAATTGGGTGATTAAACAATGTAATAAGTATTAGGGCAGTTATCCTTTGATTCTTCTAGCTTAAAGACTTACAGTTAATAAATAAAGTAAAGACGTAGAACAGTTTAACCACCAATATGAAAATCAAGCAAGTTGATCCACAAAAACCTAAAATTGCCTTATTACTCACAGGTGGTGGCGCACGAGCTGCTTATCAAGTGGGTGTGCTTAAAGCGCTAGCTCATAGTATGCCTCGCACTGCTCCATTGCCATTTAGAGTAATAAATGGCACCTCTGCTGGGGCTATTAACTCAGCTGCGTTAGCATGTTACGCCTCCTGTGCGCATTTGGCTGTACGAAAGCTTGAATCAGTTTGGAAAAACTTTTCAACCTCTATGGTCTATAAAAGTGATTTTTTAAGCGTATTTGGTCATATTGCGCGTAATATTTTAACGAGCTTTCAGTCAGAACATATTAACCATCCACCAGCGAGCTTGCTAAACAACCGCCCTCTGCGTGGTTTATTAAACGAAATTTTAGATTTACACCGCATTGAGCGCAATTTACATCGTAATTATTTAGATGCGCTGTCTATTACGGCCTCAAGTTATACAACGGGCGACTCTGTTGCATTTTTTCAATCTAATACGCAAACATCTTGGCAGCGTGCTAAACGCGAAGGCCGTGCAACTCGTATTAATGTTGAGCACTTAATGGCATCGAGTGCCATTCCTATGGTGTTTCCAAGTGTAAATATTTATAACCATTACTTTGGGGATGGCTCTATACATCAACTTTCTCCGCTGAGTCCGTCGATTCATTTAGGCGCTGAAAAAATATTTATTATTGGGGTCGACCAACCCAAAGAATTACACCCACCGGGTTACTCGCCACATTATCCGGGTCTATCTGCTGTTGCAGGGCATTTACTCGACAGTGTATTTACCGACACTATGCAATCGGATTTGGAGCGTTTAGCTCGTGTTAACCGAACATTAGGGCTATTACCCGCTCGCGACAAACATCAAGAACTTAAACAAATAGATACCTTTGTCATTAACCCTTCGCAAAACTTTAATGCCATTGCAGCTCAGTATTACGACGATATGCCATGGGCCATTAAAGTATTGCTACGTACCATAGGTGTAAAAAAGCATTCGCAATCGAGCTTAACCAGTTACCTATTGTTTGAAAAACGCTACACCCAGCATTTAATGCAAATTGGCTATGAAGATGGTATGGCGCAGCTGCCTAAGATGCGTGAATTTTTAGAGCTAGATTAATCTAAGTCACTATTCGATTCCGTCGAGCAGATAGTGCTCTACCCGCTCAACACGCCTTGGTTTACCTTGTAATACTAAAACGTCATTAGCCAATAATGTTGTTTGCGCTGATGGCGTATCTATTTCGGCTCCTTCTCTGCGCAGTGCTTTTACGAGCACTCGCCGCTTTTCTAAATTAAGATCTTCAATTGTTTTACCCACGGCATAAGCTTGCTGAGGTAGCGCTACAACATGTAAGTATTCTAATCGTTCACTGGAGGCATCTTCGCTATCTTTAAAATACCCTGCGTAAAAGCTTTGCATTAATGGATAACGATTACGACGTTCTTTACTTACTCTACGCACAATACGCGTCATCGGTACGCCCGACATAGACAACACATGCGACACGAGCATTAAGCTCGCCTCTAACGACTCTGGCACTACTTCGGTTACGCCTAGCCCTTTTAAATAATCTAACTGGCTATCGTCACGAGTACGAATAAGTATTTTAACATTGGGTGCTATTTGCTTTATGGCATCAATAACAACTTGCGCGTGATCAAGCTCTGTAAAAGTAATAATAACCAAGCGAGCTCGCTCTACTCCTGCGCACTTTAAAATATCTTTTTGTTTAACATAGCCAAATATAACAGGCTCACCTGCCGCTTTGCCTTCTTGTACTAAAACTGGGTTACTTTCGATGGCAACGTAGTCTATTGCTTCGGGCTTTAAAAAACGCGCTATAGTTTGCCCAACACGCGAAAAACCACAAATAACAACATGGTCGCTATAAAGCGTACTACTTTGTGGCTCACTCTCCAGCGCTAAACTAGGGCGATCGAGTATACCCAAACGCTTTAAAATAAATGGCGTTTTATCAATCAAAAATGGTGTAAATGCCATTGATAACACACCAAGGGCAATTAAAAATGAAGCTTGCTCTGAGTTTAATAACTGATGCTGGCCAGCAAGTGCGATAAGTACAAAACCAAACTCCCCCATTTGCCACAGCATAATGCCACAGGCGAGCGAGTCTTGGTTTCGCTCATGCATTAGCCGCGCACTAAGTGCTACTACTGTAATTTTTAATACGAGTAACCCAAGCAATGCGCCAATAATTATTACTATATGCGCCAGTACAAATAAAATATCTAACTGCATACCCACAGTTACAAAAAACAGCCCCATTAATATATCGCGAAATGGACGTATATCGGCCTCTAGCTGGTGCCTGTAATGGCTCTCACCTAACATCATTCCCGCTAAAAAAGCGCCCAATGCCATAGATAAGCCAAACATATACGTTAAAAAGCCCGCAAATAAGGCTACTAATATAGTGGTAAGCACAAACAACTCATCGGTTCGTACTTGCGCTATTTCTTTAAACACAATAGGCAATACCCATTTACCAATTGCCCAAAGAAGCACGCATACAAATGCGCCCTTACTTAGGGCAAACGCTAAAGCCCAACCAATACTTTGAGAGTCACTTGATGCAAATAAGGGGAATATTATTAATAGAGGAACAACAGCAATATCTTGAAAAAGTAGTACACCAACGGCCAATTGCCCACGGCGCTGATTAAGCTCACCCGTTTCTTTTAATAGCTTAACCACTACAGCCGTAGAAGAAAGCGCCATAATTGTACCAATGGTAAAACTGGTGAGTAGGGAAAAGTCTAAACAATATAAAATAATAATGAAGAGTAAGCTGGTTATACCTACTTGTAACGAGCCCAGCCCAAATACTAGGCTTCGCATTGCCATTAGCCGCGAAATAGAAAATTCTAACCCCAAACTAAATAACAAAAACACAATTCCAAGCTCTGCTACAAACTCTATTTCATGAGATTGCGCTAACCAACCAATACCATGACTACCGGCTAAAACCCCCGTTGCTAGGTACGCCAAAATAGGCGGCAAGCCAATGCGTTTAAAAAACCACACAAAAAGAACTGCTGCCACTAGCAAGCCAAAAATTTGAACATTAATACTCTGCAAATTCGGCCTCACGCGTCAATTAAACCAAGGGACTTACTTTAAATATAGCAACCTTCTGTTTTTCAGCAAGTTTTAAAATATGGCACAAAAATCGCTTAGTAATTGCAAAGCAACACCCTCGGGGGAGAATTTAATGGAAAACGTCCATATTTTGACGCAGCGTGTGTCTGGTCGCGGTGATTTTTTGCCGTTTTCGGCTGAACACTCGCCAACAAATGAAATAACAGAAACACATAAACTCGTTACAGAGCTACAAACTAGCTTAGTGATTGAGGATGTTTTAGCTATATACGCAAAATTTACAAAACAATTGTTAAATTTCTCTGGTTTACAGTTTCAGTCAACACTGGGAACTACACAAACATCACAGAGTGATACAAATAGTACACCCTATATTTTTGATTTGGCGATTGGTAAAGAACACTTAGGGCAGCTAATTTATTTTAGTAAATTCCCGCTTGGTCAAGCCATTGAGAAAAAGCTACATACTTTACATACTGCGCTGGTTTATCCACTTCGTAATGCGATGATGTATAGCCGTGTATTAAAGCTTGCCACAAAGGATGCATTAACCGGCTTAAATAACCGTAGTCAGTTTAATGACTTTTTACTGCAAAAGCTTGAAAACTGCCGTCGTTACCAGCGTCCATTTAGTTTAATGCTGCTTGATTTAGATAATTTTAAACAAGTTAACGACAACTTTGGCCATAAAATTGGTGACGATACACTTAAAGAGTTTTCAAAAGTACTGTGTAGCAGCATACGCGGCACCGATTCGGTATTTAGATTTGGTGGTGATGAGTTTGCTTTACTTATTGAAGACCCTGAGTTTACAACGAATAAAGTGATTGCTGAGCGGATAATGTGCTTAGTAAGAAAATCGCCCCTAATGTCTAAGTATAAAGTAACAACCAGTATTGGTTTTACTTTAGCTAACAGCCAAGACAGCGAAACTGAAATATTTGCTCGCGCCGATAAAGGTTTATACAAAGCAAAAGCATCTGGTAGAAACTGCGCAAAAGCATATTAGTCTTTACTTAACTGCATTAAATAAAAAGCCTAGCTTCCCCCGCTAGGCTTTGCACTTACCAATTTATAAATAAACAACGCGGCACAAAAACCAAAAAAGAATCCGCTAATTAAATTAAGTAATGCGGTAATAGTAGCAAGCGGTGTAAATAATACTAAAAGCAGTGGCAGGCTCACGCCTAAAATAAAAAACAATCCACCTTTACCTAACCAATAAGCTAATAAAAGCACTGCAGATACAATTCCACCCGCAACTGCATAACCTAGCGTAACTATATTTAGCTCAAGTAAAATATTAGCAATAATAGCTATAACGGCCGTTATTAGCATACCCATTGGCGCTTTAGTAACTAACGACAAACCAACATGCGGCTGTTTACTCATTTATTTACACTCCCAAAAAATACCATTTTCATCAATATGTTTAGCACTTATAAAATAACCAACCACTTGAACTAATTCATCATTATAAAAAATAAGCGGCACACTGGCGCGAAGCCAGGGCGCTATTTTTGCATCTTTAAACCAATGCTTAACTGTATTACTACCAGGCTTTTTAAGTGGTTTAATGCGTGCGCTATTGCAATCAAAGCGCACTACTACTTGCTCATTAGCGTGTGGAGGTCTTACTCCGCAACCGGTGCTTTTAATTAATAAGCGCCCGTCTGCCAGTTTTAGCTGTGAATGATTCAGCTCAATATCTGTTAATACTTCACTTGGTGTTACAAAATACAAATAACCTTGATGACGACGTATTTGCCCATCGAGCAAATCAATACGCATTTGTGCATCGTTTTTTGCGCGCATTGCTTGATTAATAATTTGCTCGAGCTGCTTTTGCGATGGCATCACTTGTGTAAATAGTGCAAGCCACGCACGTACTATATTTGCAATGCGCGCTGCGCTGTATTCGCTTATCTGGCCAATGCAAAGTGCTTGATGCTCGTTAATACACTTATTTAAATCAAGCTGAGTATATTCATCAAGTAATGTTTGTTGCTGCTGTAGTAGCTCAATACTTCGTGCAGTGCATTGTTCAAACCCATTAAAGCGCTCAGCTAACACAGGTACTATTTTTGAGCGTAAAAAGTTACGATCAAAACTTTCATCTGTATTAGAGTCATCGGTTATGTGGCTAACACTAAACTGCGTTGCAAACGCTTCTATATCGCTGCGAGCTACATTTAACAATGGTCTAAAACATATACGCCCACTTTGCAGCAAGCGCTCTTTATACATAGAACCTAGCCCTTTTAAACCTGAGCCACGCTTTAAGCGCAATAAAAACGTTTCTACTTGGTCGTTTAAGTGTTGGCCCAGTAAAATAATGCTGCCTTGTGGGCTTAGTTCATCAAGTGCTTTATAACGGGCGTCGCGTGCTTGGGCTTCAAGACTTGTGCGCGACTGCGGCTCAATAACAACTTTCGCAGTTTCAAAAGGCACATTAAGCTCAATGCATACGTTTTTGCAAAAGTGTTGCCAGTCATCAGCATACTGGCTCAAGCCATGGTGGACATAAATAGCCGATACATTAATTGCAGGGTTATCTACTTTTAAAGTGCGCATTAAATGCAACAACACCACAGAATCAACGCCACCAGAAAGCGCCACTGTAAAAGCGGTGTTACCTTGCTCAATATAGCTATTTAATGATTTTTTTAATTGCTGATAAATTGCTGATGTATGCATATGGGCGCACTTTTATATAAAAACTCTGAACATTTTAAAGCAAAAAAGCCGCATAAGCGGCTTTTTTTTAACATTTAATGTGTTTAGCAATAACCAAACGACATTAAACGTTTGTAACGTTGATCAAGCATTTCTTCAAGCGTAAGCGCTTGTAGGTCTGCTAAGTCACGTTTAAGGCGAACTTTTAAGTTACGTGCCATAGCATCGTAATTGCGGTGCGCGCCACCTAGAGGTTCATCAATTAAGTTACTGATTAAATCTAGTTCTTTAACTCGCTCTGCGGTTACACCCATTGCTTCTGCTGCAAGTGGTGCTTTGTCGGCGCTTTTCCAAAGAATAGACGCACAACCTTCAGGCGAAATTACAGAGTAAGTGCTGTATTGCAACATGTTAACTCTGTCGCCAACACCAATCGCTAATGCACCACCTGAACCGCCTTCACCAATAACCGTACATATTGTCGGCACTTTAAGTGTCGCCATTACTTTTAAGTTACGCGCGATTGCTTCAGATTGACCACGTTCTTCAGCGCCAACACCTGGGTATGCACCCGGCGTGTCGATAAAGGTCATGATTGGCATTTTAAAACGCTCAGCCATTTCCATTAAGCGTAATGCTTTACGGTAACCTTCTGGCTTTGGCATACCAAAGTTGCGTTTAATTTTTTCAGCAGTGTCACGGCCTTTTTGTTGGCCAATAACCATTACTGGTTCGCCATCTAAACGCGCAACGCCTCCTAAAATAGCCGGATCGTTAGCAAAAGTACGATCGCCAGCAAACTCGTCAAATTCCGTGAAAATGCGCTCGATATAATCTCGAGTGTAAGGACGCAACGGATGACGTGCTAACTGTGATACTTGCCAAGCGCCTAAATTAGAAAAAATCTCCTGTTTTTGTTTGGCACTTTTTTCTTTTAATTTGCTGACTTCCTCTTCTAACTCAAGGTCTAATTCGCCAGCGCGGCTTATATTTTGTAATTCTTCAATTTTTGCTTCTAATTCTGCAATTGGAAGCTCAAAATCAAGATAATTGAGGCTCATGCTCTAAACTACCTAATCAGTTAAATTCTAGTTCTACATCTTGCGCAGCCATTAGTGATAACTTATGAATTAAGTCGTCACTTGGCGTAACACACCATTCGATCCCAAGAGTTAATTGCGCCAACGCATCTGGACGTTGGTAATAAACCTTGATCGGACACGTTCCCATTTTATAGGGTTCGAGTACTTTTTGTAATTTATCGAAGAAACCTGCCTCGACTTGCACCATGTTCAGCGTCATTTTAATCGCTTTAATACGCTTTTCACGCGCTTGAGCAATGGTGTTTATTTCTCTGGCGGTCATTGTAATACCACCGGAGAAGTTATCAAAGCTGACCTGTCCAGATATTACCAAGATATTGTTAACTTGGAGCATATCTTGGTACTTTTCAAACTCGTCTGAATACAAGCGTACATCAATCCGTGCACTCTTGTCATCTAAAGTTACTAAGGCCCAACGATTTCCTTTTTTGTTAATTAATACCCTAGAAGCAATCACCAAACCTGCGGCTGTTGCAAATACATCGCGGTTCGTTGGCTGTAAATCAACTATTTTCCCGCTGGTATAATGCCTAAGCTCACGGCGGTACTGATTTATCGGATGCCCAGTTAAATAAAGGCCTAGGGTTTCTTTTTCACCATCTAACCATTCGTTATCAGTTAGGCCTGTGGCTTTAATAAAGGCTTGTTCAACCTCATCAGGCTCAGTGGCTAATAAACCAAACAAATCACTTTGCCCTAATAGCTCAGCTTTGTTGTGTTGGTCGGCTGCCCGCATTGCACTTTTTAAACTAGCTAGTAATGTAGCACGGCCAGCTTGGGTTTTTTCTGGCCCTAAATTATCGAGTGCACCTGAATAAATTAATTTTTCGGTCACGCGTTTATTTAAGCGTTTTAAATCAACTCGGGCACAAAAATCAAATAAATCTTTAAATGGGCCCCCTTTTGCACGCGCTTCTAATATTGCATCAACCGGTGCTTCACCTACGCCTTTTATCGCGCCAATACCGTAAACAATCTCGCCTTGCAAGTTTACTGTAAACTTAAACTCACCTGCATTCACATCTGGCGGCAATAAGGTGAGCTTCATGTTTTCACATTCATCCACCAAAATAACGATTTTGTCGGTGTTATCCATATCAGCCGACATTACCGCAGCCATAAACTCTGCAGGATGATGCGTTTTCATCCACAGCGTTTGATACGAAACAAGTGCATACGCCGCCGAGTGAGATTTATTAAAACCGTAACCTGCGAACTTTTCTACCAAGTCGAAGATTTTTATTGCGAGTTCGCCGTCAATGCCGTTATTTCTTGCGCCATCTTCAAACGTTGAACGCTGCTTTGCCATTTCTTCGGGTTTTTTCTTACCCATTGCACGACGCAGCATGTCGGCGCCACCTAGCGTGTAACCTGCTAGTACTTGCGCAATTTGCATTACTTGTTCTTGATACAAGATAATGCCGTACGTTGGATCAAGTATTGGTTTTAAGCTTTCGTGCTGATACTGCGCATCTGGGTATGAGATTTCTTCGCGGCCCAGTTTTCGGTCGATAAAGTTATCTACCATACCTGATTGCAGCGGACCTGGTCGAAACAAGGCCACGAGTGCAATCATATCTTCAAAGCAGTCGGGCTTAAGTCTGCGTACTAAGTCTTTCATACCGCGCGACTCTAGCTGGAATACAGCAGTCGTTTCGGCGCGAAGTAATAATTCAATACTTTTTTTATCATCCAGTGGGATGGTATTTATATCAACGAGGTCTTTACCTTGGCGCTCCATGCGCACGTTGGTCATATCGACCGCCCACTGCAATATAGTCAGTGTACGTAAACCCAAGAAATCGAACTTAACTAAGCCTGCAGTTTCTACGTCGTTTTTATCAAATTGCGTTACCGGAAACTTACCTTCGTCATCGCAATAAAGCGCGGCAAAGTCGGTAATAGTGGTTGGCGATATTACTACGCCACCCGCATGTTTACCGGCGTTACGTGTACACCCTTCTAGGATGCGACACATGTCGATTAAATCTTTTACTTCGTTATCGCCATCGTAGGCTTCTTGCAAGCGCGGTTCTATATCAAACGCTTTAGCAAGTGTCATCCCAGGATCGCCGGGGATCATTTTAGAAATACGATCAACAAACCCGTAAGGGTGCCCAAGCACTCGCCCTACATCGCGTATTACCGCTTTTGCAGCCATGGTGCCAAAGGTAATAATTTGCGATACCGCATTACGCCCATACAAAGCCGATACGTGATCAATTACTTCGTCTCGTCTATCCATACAAAAATCGACGTCGAAATCGGGCATTGATACACGTTCTGGATTCAAAAACCGCTCAAAAAGCAAGTCGAATTCAAGTGGATCCAAATCGGTAATTTTAAGTGCGTATGCAACTAATGAACCTGCACCTGAACCACGACCAGGCCCAACCGGAATATTGTTATCTTTACTCCACTGAATAAACTCCATTACGATTAAGAAGTAACCTGGGAATCCCATTTGGTTAATTACGCCGAGCTCTATATCAAGTCGCTCATCGTATTCAACGCGTTTTACTTTTCGCTCTTCTTCGTCGGGGAATAAAAACTGTAATCGCTCTTCAAGACCGTCTTCTGATACTTTAACTAAAAACTCATCAATCTTAAGTGAGCCAGTTGGGTAATCAGGTAAAAAGTAAGTCCCTAGCTGAACCGTTACATTACAACGTTTAGCTATTTCTACTGTGTTTTGTAGGGCTTCTGGAATGTCGCTAAACAGCTCAGCCATTTGCTCTGATGTTTTTAGGTATTGTTCTTCAGAGAACCGTTTAGGTCTGCGTTTATCGTCAAGCGTGTAGCCGTCAAAAATAGCAACGCGAATTTCGTGCGCTTCAAAGTTTTCAGGCTTTAAAAACACTACTTCGTTGGTCGCTACAACAGGTAACTGCTCTTTGGTAGCAAGCTCTACCGCCATGTGTAAGTAGTCTTCTTCAAGCGGTCGATTGGTGCGCACAAGCTCAAGGTAGTAGTTATCGCTGAAATGCTGCTTATAAAAGCTAATTACCGACTCAATAACACTTGGATTATTTTTTAGTAACGCTTTACCTAAGTCACCATCTTTAGCGCCCGAGAGAATAATTAAGCCCGTTTTATGCTCCACCAGCCATTCTCGGTCAATCACTGGGCGATGAAACACATGCCCACGTTGATACGCTTTAGATATTAATAAGGTAATATTTTTATAGCCGTCGTTGTCTTTGGCTAATATGGTTAAGCGGCTTGGCTCGTCAGGAAATTCTGGGCTACGAACCCAAAAGTCAGCACCCACAATAGGCTTAATACCGGCGTTATGTGTTGCGCCATAAAAACGCACTAAGCCACAAAAGTTCATTTGATCGGTAATCGCAATAGCGGGCATTTGCAGCTGTTGTGCTTTAGCGACTATCGGCTTTGTTTTAGCGAGGCCGTCAACCATCGAAAAATCTGAATGAACTCTTAAATGAACAAAATCAGGAGCAGCCATGCTTAACCCTCACCATTGGCTTGCGCCAATACACGCTGCACAGGTTTAAAGCTTTTACGATGCTCATCAATCGCGCCGTACTGCTCAAGCGCTGCAAAATGTGCTTTTGTTGGATACCCTTTGTGCCCTGCAAAGCCATATTCAGGGTGGCGTTTATCAAGCTCAATCATTTCGTCATCGCGTGCTACTTTAGCTAAAATAGACGCCGCTGAAATTTCTGCCACTAAGCTATCGCCTTTAACAATAGCTTGCGCTGGCATAGTGAGTTTTGGTAAGCGGTTTCCATCTATAAATACAAATTCAGGTTGCGTACTTAATGCCTCTACTGCACGGGTCATAGCGAGCATAGTCGCGTGCAGAATATTTAACTCATCAATTTCAGTTGGATTGCAGCGCCCATAGGCATAACACAATGCTTTTTGTTTTATTTCAATCGCAAGCGCTTGGCGTTTTTTATCTGTTAATTTTTTAGAATCCGCTAAGCCAGCTATTGGTTTAGCGGGATCTAAAATGACGGCAGCAGTAACTACATCACCAACAAGCGGGCCGCGCCCTACTTCATCTACACCGGCAATTAAGGATACATTAGGTCTATCAATTTGCATTTATTAACTCCGCCACAGCATTCGCTGCTTGTTCGCTGGCATTTAATCTAATTTTTTCGTGAATAGCTAAAAAGCGTGCTTTTAGCTCTTTGTTATCAGTGTTGAGCATAGGAGTAAGCGCATTTGTTAAATTAGCCACATTACACTCACTTTGTAAAAACTCAGGCACTAGCTCTTCGTCTGCTAATAAGTTAGGCAACGAAAAATACTTAATATTAAACGTAAATAAAGTCTTAAATATCCAATAGCTCAAAGGCTTTATTTTATAGCCCACTACCATTGGCTTTTTATAAAGCATGCCTTCGAGTGTTGCAGTGCCCGACGCTAATAAAATAGCATCAGCAGCTTGCATCGCTAATTTTGATTGTCCATCAAGCAGGTTAACATTAAGGTTTGGCGCGGTAGCGTTTAATATATCAGTAAACTGCGCTTTGCGTTTTTCGTTAACCAGTGGCACCACAACTTTAAGATTGGGGTTTTTAGCTTGCAGCTCTGCAGCTGTTTTAATGTAAGTTTCACTTAGTAAGCCAACTTCTGAGCCTCGGCTACCAGGAAGTAACGCCAGTACTTTGTCATCAAGGCTTAAGCCGAGTTCTGCACGTGCTTTGCTGTCGTCGTGTTCAAGCGCTATATCGTCTGCCAAGGTATGACCTACAAATGTACATGGCACTTGGTGCTTATCGTAAAATTCTTTTTCAAATGGCAGTAACGCAAGCACTAAATTAGTCGCTGCACTTATTGTATGAATTCGCTTTTCGCGCCACGCCCAAACAGACGGACTTACATACTGTACTGTTTTAATGCCCGCATCTTTAAGTGGCTTTTCAACGCGTAAGTTAAAATCGGGTGCATCAATACCAATAAATACATCAGGTGGGTTATCTACAAAATGCTGCACGAGTTGTTTACGTATTTTAAGCAAACGCGGCAAACGCCCTAGCACCTCAACAAGCCCCATTACCGAAAGCTCATCCATGTCGTAAAGTGTTTTACAGCCCTGCGCTTGCATTTTAGGTCCTGCTATTCCTTCAAAAATAGCGTCCGGAAAATGTTTTTTAAGGGCTTTAATTAAACCTTCACCTAAAATATCGCCCGACAGTTCACCTGCCACAATACCAATACGTAGTTGTTTTTTATCTTTATTCATTTGATTTTATTTCACAAGTAAACCAGGCGTTCATGCTTGTTAGTTTACCGTGTTTTACTGTTTGGTTAAACGCTTTAAATAACTGGTTTTTTATCACGTAAGTTAAGGCTTTATGTTGTTTGTTTTTAATACTGATGTAGCATAGGAAATATATATTAAGTTTTACTAATATGTATGTTGACAAAAATTGCACAAAAGTAAATACTATTACAAACTTTCAGTAATTACTGAAAGTTCATTAAACCTTAACTTTGCCAATTAAATGTTGCCCTGTTAATCCGTCACTCTCAAGGAGCCAATAATGATAGATGAAACCTTTGTGGATCTATCGCGATTACAGTTTGCTGTTACCGCTCTCTTTCATTTCTTATTCGTACCGTTAACGATAGGTATGACCTGGATTTTAGTTATTATGGAATCGGTTTATGTTATGACCGGTCGCGAAATTTATCGTGATATGACTAAGTTTTGGGGAAAATTGTTTGGTATTAACTTTGCAATTGGTGTGGCGACAGGCCTTACCATGGAATTTGAGTTTGGTACTAACTGGTCTTATTACTCCCATTACGTAGGTGATGTTTTTGGTGCTCCCCTTGCTATTGAAGGTTTAATGGCATTCTTTTTAGAATCGACCTTTGTAGGTATGTTCTTTTTAGGCTGGGACAGACTCTCTAAACGCCAACATTTAGGTGCAACCTTTTTAATGGCCATTGGTACCAACATGTCGGCGCTGTGGATTTTAATAGCCAACGGCTGGATGCAAAACCCAGTAGGTGCTGAATTTAACTATCAAACCATGCGCATGGAAATGACCAGCTTTGCAGAGCTTGTGTTTAACCCTGTAGCACAAGTTAAGTTTATTCATACCGTATCGGCAGGTTATGTAGCTGCATCTATGTTTGTACTGGGCATAAGCAGTTGGTACATCTTGAAAGGCCGTGATTTAGCGTTTGCTAAACGTTCTTTCTCGGTCGCATCGGGCTTTGGTTTAGCATCAATTCTATGTGTAATTTTACTCGGTGACGAATCAGGCTACGAAGTAGGTGAAGTTCAAAAAGTAAAACTTGCCACGATTGAAGCTGAATGGCACACAGAAGAGGCTCCGGCTGCGTTTACCGCATTTGGTTTTCCTGATTCAGAAGAGCAAGTAACACATGCTGCGGTTAAAATACCTTACGCACTTGGGTTAATTGCTACGCGTTCACTTGATGAGCAAGTAACGGGTATTAACGACCTAGAAAAACAACACGAAGTACGTATTCGCAACGGTATGATTGCTTATGAATACCTTACAAAACTCAGAAACGGTGAAGATACGCCAGAAAATGTTGCTAAGTTTAATACCCTAAAAGATGATTTAGGTTATGGCTTGCTACTTAAGCGCTACACACCTGATGTTGTAGATGCTACCGAAGAGCACATTCAAAAAGCCGTTAAAGACTCTTTCCCTAAAGTAGGCCCTATGTTTTGGTCATTTAGGATTATGGTTGCCTGTGGTGTAGCCATGCTGGGTGTATTTATATTGGCATTTTACTACAACGCACATCGCGTTATTGAGCAAAAACGCTGGTTGTTATGGGCTGCCGTATTGAGCATTCCACTACCTTGGATAGCTATTGAATTTGGCTGGATAGTTGCTGAGTATGGCCGTCAACCTTGGGCTATATCTGAAATACTGCCGACCTTTTTAGCCACGTCGTCACTAACAGTAAACGATATTTTAATTAGCTTAACTGGATTTATTGTTTTCTATACTGGTTTAGCCATTGTTGAAGGTTGGTTGATGATCCGCTTTGTTAAGCAAGGACCAAGCTCGCTACATACTGGTAAATATCATTTTGAATTGCCAAATAAAACGGATCAAACTGAAGGAGAGCAATCATGATTTTTGATTATGAAACATTAAAAATGCTTTGGTGGTTGATCATTGGTGTGCTGCTTATTGGCTTTGCTATTACCGATGGCATGGATATGGGCGTTGCTATGTTGCTTCGCCTAGTTGGTAAAACAGATTCAGAGCGCCGTACAGTAATAAACACTATTGGTCCGCATTGGGATGGTAACCAAGTATGGTTTATAACTGCAGGCGGCGCGTTGTTTGCAGCGTGGCCTATGGTTTATGCTGCCGCATTTTCGGGCTTTTACTTTGCCATGATGCTAGTACTCTTTGCTTTGTTTTTTAGACCACTAGGGTTTGATTACCGCAGTAAAGTAGACTCAAAACGCTGGCGCAATAACTGGGATTGGGGCTTGCTTGCAGGCAGCGCGATTCCGGCATTAGTTTTTGGTGTTGCATTTGGTAATTTATTTTTAGGCGTACCGTTTAATATTGATAATCTAATGCGTGTTAGCTACCAAGGCTCATTTTTTGGCTTACTTAACCCGTTTGGTTTGCTTGCTGGTTTAGTGAGTATCACTATGCTAATTGCTCATGCTGGTATGTGGTTACAACTTCGTACAGCTGATGCAGTAGCAGATCGCTCAGGGCAATATGGTCGTTATTCACTGATTGTATTTATTGTGTTATTTGCTGCAGCAGGCTTTTGGGTTGCTAATTTAACGGGTTACCAAATTGTATCGATGCCTGATACACAAAGTCATGCAGACCCATTAGCTAAAGTAGTAACAACAGCCCAAGGTGCTTGGTTAAGTAATTACAGCACCCGCCCGTGGACAATGACCTTCCCTATTTTAGCGTTTGTAATGGCACTAAGTGCGCTATTGTTTTCTAAATTGAACAAACCAGCACTTGGACTTATTTCAACAAGCTTAATGTTAATTGGCGTGATTATGACGGCCGGTGTTTCACTGTTCCCATTTATTATGCCATCAAGCAACAATCCAAATATTAGCTTAACAATTTGGGATGCAGTATCGAGTCATAAAACGCTCAATGTAATGTTTGTTGCAGTGTGTATTTTTGTTCCACTTATTTTAACTTACACCACCTGGTGTTATGTAAAAATGTGGCGCAGAGTAACGGTTGAAGAAATTGAAAACAACACTCACGGTAGCTACTAAGGAGACTAAACTATGTGGTATTTCGCTTGGATTTTAGGTGTACTTTTGGCCTGTACCTTAGGTGTAATAAATGTAATGTGGTACGAATTTCATCAAAATAAAAACAGCATTGCTGATGATGAACAAGCCATGCACGATTTATTAAACGATGCTAACAACACAAAAGATGACGACTAACCCCCGACCAGATCGCGCGCAGCAGCAATCACTGCGCGCTTTTTTAAAGCGTCAAAGTAAACCCGCTGCAGTGTGGTTAAAGTTAAGCATTGCACTGGGTACTTTTAACGCATTACTGATGATTGCAGGTGCTTATTTACTTGCGCAAACTATTCACAACGTTATGTTTGAAGGTAATAATTTAGCCCAAGTTACTCATTTATTATGGCCCTTAGCAGGCATTATTTTATTGCGCGCGGTGTTTTTAGCATTAAGCGAACGCTTGAGTGCATATGCTGCACTTAAAATAAAATCGGCTATGCGCCAAACACTTCTAAATAAGCTCAGCTTACTTGGGCCAAGCTATATAGAACAACACGGCCAAGGCGCTACATTAAATACCCTACATAATGGCGTAGAAGCACTCCACGACTATTATGCTAAATACCTACCTGGTGCTGCTTACAGCGCGCTTATTCCGCTGGCAATATTGGTTGTTATTTTTCCGACAGATTATAAAGCTGGGCTGATATTTTTATTAACCGCCCCACTCATTCCTTTTTTCATGATTTTAGTAGGCTCAAAAGCCGAAGCTTTAAACCAAAAACGCTGGGAGCAACTTGCTGTACTGGGCAATTACTTTTTTGACCGCATACAAGGTTTAACTCAACTCAAGCTATTTAATGCAACACGTACCGAGCTTAAACAAATAGCTAAAATTTCAGATGATTTTAGACACGCTACACTCGATGTTTTAAAAATCGCGTTTTTATCATCATTTGCACTTGAGTTTTTAGCCACCATTAGCGTGGCATTAGTCGCAGTAATTATTGGTTTTAGACTGTTTTTTGGCACTCTTGATTTTGCTACTGGCTTTGTGGTGCTACTTTTAGCGCCTGAATTTTATTTACCACTGCGCCAGCTAGGTAGCCATTACCATGCACGCTTACAAGGCATTAGTGCCGCTGCCGATATGGTTGCGATTTTAAATGCACCACTGCCAAATGACGAAAATGCGTCAGTGACTACAAGCACGCCTGAAAACAATTTAACTTTAAATGCAATTAACTCCATAAGTATTACCGACCTTAATTTTATATACCCAGATAGTAACGAAGGCATTAAAAATATAAATTTAACACTGCCAAATAAAGGCTTAATTGCCGTTGTGGGCAGTAGTGGCTCAGGTAAAAGTACGTTGTTTGACTGCTTATTAGGGTTTCATCCTGAGGTGATAAACCACCTATCTATTAATGATCAGAGTTTAAGCACAACCGATATTACTTACCTGCAAAATAACATTGCATGGATACCACAAAAAGCGACGCTGTTTTACGACACCATTGCTGCCAACATAAAATTGGCCAAACCAACTGCCACACAGCAAGAGCTTGAACATGCTGCAAAGCAAGCTGGTGTGCTTGAATTTATAAATACCCTACCCGATGGTTTTAACACACTGATAGGTGAGCAAGGGGAAGGGCTTTCTGGCGGACAAAAGCAACGCATCGCACTCGCACGTGCATTCATAAAACAAGCACCAGTTTTAGTGCTTGATGAGCCTACAGCACACCTTGATAGCCAAACAGAGCTGCTTATTCAAGATGCTATTAATGAATACGCTAAAAATAACTTAGTATTAGTCATTGCTCATCGATTAAATACCGTTAAACATGCCAGCAATATCATTGTTATGCACGATGGAAAAATAGCTGAGCAAGGTCACTTTGAAACACTTGCAGCGCAAAATGGTGCATTTGCTGATTTATTAAAAACGGCTAAACAAGGGGTGGCGCATGCATAATTTTATTCGCTTATTAAAGCTTTGTGCTCCTCATTATAAAGCGATGCTATTGGGTACATTTTTAGCAACGATTACGGTATTAGCTAATGTGGGCCTGTTGGCTATATCTGGTTGGTTTTTAGCATCAATGGCCGCTGCTGGTATTGCGGGCGTACAAATGAATTATTTTACCCCTGCCGGCACGATTCGTTTTTTAGCAATTGTGCGAACAGCATCGCGCTATGGCGAACGCCTAGTTACTCATAACGCCACGTTTTTATTACTAAGTGAAATACGTACCAATGTATTTGCAACGTTAAGCAAGCTTAACAATGTTGATTTAGCAATGAGCCGCAGCGCTGATCTAGTTAACCGATTACAAAACGATGTAGACGCACTCGACAAGTTTTATTTAAACGTTTTACTTCCTATGCTGGTCGCTCTTTTAAGTGTGCCAATCATCATGCTGTTTATGTCGGCCTATAATGGCAACGTCGCCCTTATTTGCTTTACTGGCATTATACTTATTGGTGTGGTTATACCTGCCCTACTCAGCGCAAAGCTCACTAAAAACAGCCACAAAGAAACACAACTTAGTGCACAACTTCGCTCTGAGCTTTCAGATACACTTACAGGCCTTAGAGAGCTTAGTATTTATCAAGCCCGTTCGCAGCAGCTTAATAAGTGCGACGAATTAAGCGAGCAGTACAATCAGCAATTATTTATTCGCCACAAAGCACTGGCAAACTCAGATGGGTTAAGCTTATTGGTTGTTCAATTAGCGATGCTTGCTAGCATAGTAACCATTGTCCCACTGGTTTACGCCAACAGTATGGTAAATGTAGAACTTGCTATGTTAAGCCTGTTTGTACTGGCAAGCTTTGAAAGTGTATTGCTACTACCCAATGCGTTTATAGAGCTTCCTAGTGTATTAAAAGCAGCAGAGCGGTTGTTTACACTTGAAGATAAAGCCGCTAACTCACAAGTTAAAGATACACATGTAGACGTTAATGAAAACTTTAGCGCGCAAAACCACACGCTAGCACTTAACAATATTAGCTACCAATATGGTGAGCAAACAGCGCTTACTAATATCAGTTTTGAGCTAATGCCCCAGCAAAAAGTAGCGATTGTAGGTAGAAGCGGCAGCGGTAAAACAACGCTTGTCAATCTACTTACTGGTTTATGGCCTTTACAACAAGGCAGCATAACGCTAAACAATCAAAATAGCGTTGTTGACTTACATTCGTTAAATAATGATATACGCGCAAGTGTGATAAATATATTAGCTCAGCAGCACCATATTTTTGATGGCACACTGAGTGAAAATTTACGTTATGCCGCGCCAAATGCAACTAAAGAGCAAATGATTGAAGCGCTCTCATTAGCGCAATTAAGCCCTTGGTTTAATGAGCTAAAAGAAGGTTTAAAAACACGATTAGGCACTGGCGGGCGTAATGTGTCGCAAGGTCAGTCTAGACGTATAGCTATTGCACAAGCATTACTTAAAAGTCCGGCTATTTTAGTTCTTGATGAACCAACAGAAGGTCTTGATAATCAGTCTAAGCAAGGGGTAATGCAAGCAATAATGCATGTTATGAATAACGCGAGCGTGCTCACAATTACGCACGATCCCGCTCTACTTGCTCAAATGGATAATGTTGTATGGTTGGAAGGCGGTAAAGTAGTCGCACAAGGCTCTCATAAAGAGCTCAGTGGGGCTTATCCTGGTTATGTTGCGCTAACTACCCGGTTTTAAAACCTTTACTGATACATCAATAACGCCGACCTTAGGGTCGGCTATCTTTTTAAACATACTTTTTGATAAATCAATAATACGACCTCGCACATACGGGCCTCTATCGTTAATTCTTACCGTGACTGATTTGTTATTGGCTAGATTGGTAACAACCACCGTAGTACCAAAATCGAATTCTAAATGGGCTGCCGTGGCGGCTTGTTGGCTAAAGCGCTCTCCGTTGGCGGTTGTTCCTCCGTGGTATTTATCAGCATAAAAAGATGCTTTCCCAACTTGAGTGATTTCTCCAGCAGATGATTTAACAATAGGCTGGCTACTACAAGCGGCTAAAACTGAAGTAATAAAAAGAGTGACTACTAACTTAGGTAAACGCATAGGACGGCTTTTATTATATAAATTACCCGCATACTAACTCAATTACCCTGAGTATTAACTGAATTAGCTTAAAGCAGGGCAATAAAAAACCACCTTCGATTTATCATCTAGGGTGGTTTTTTTAATGCTTAAAGCAAACCCGCGAATTATCTTACGATGCCGCGCTCTGAGTTTTTAACAAAGTCGACCATCAATTTCACAGCAGGATACTTTGCGGCATCTTCACTAAGCGACTCAATAGCTTCTTCAGCACCTAAGCTTTTACGATAAAATGCTTTGTATGCACGGCGTACAGCCATAATTTCATCACTTTCGAAACCACGACGCTTCATGCCTTCTTTATTGATAGCTGCAGGGCCTGCTGGCATACCAATGGTAGTAACAAATGGTGGTACATCTTTGTTAACACCTGAATACATACCAATAAAGGCATGTGCGCCAATTTTACAAAACTGATGAACACCCGAATTACCACCAAGGATAACCCAGTCACCAACATGTACATGGCCGGCCACACTTGCGTTGTTAGCAAAAATTACGTTATCGCCAATTACCGCGTCATGTGCAACGTGTGTATAAGCCATAAACAAATTATTACTACCAATTTTAGTAACGCCTTCGTCTTGAATCGTACCACGGTGAATAGTGGCACATTCACGGATAACGTTGTTATCACCCATGATTAATGTGGTTGGCTCGTTGTTGTATTTTTTGTCTTGGCAGGCTTCGCCTACAGACGCGAACTGAAAAATATGATTGCCAGAGCCAATAGTTGACGGCCCTTTAACAACAACGTGAGACTCAATAATACAGTTATCACCGATAACAACATCATTGCCAATATAACTATACGGACCAACTGAGACATTGTTGCCTAGTTTAGCGCCAGGTTCGATTATTGCTGTAGAATGGATCACTATTAAAACTCTCTTCTCGCACACATAATTTCGGCACTACACACTATTTTGCCGTCGACTCTAGCTTCTGCAGCAAACTTCCAAATGTTGCGACGTTCTTTTAAAAACTCAACATGAAGATGCATTGTATCACCAGGAATTACAGGTTGTTTAAAACGTGCGTTATCAACAGCAGCAAACAAATACAATTCGTTTTCGCTACGGTTTTCTACTGTTTTAAAACCTAATAAACCCGTTGCTTGCGCCATTGATTCTAATATTAGCACACCAGGAAAAATTGGCTGATTTGGAAAGTGCCCAGTAAAAATTGGTTCATTTATAGAAACATTTTTAATAGCATGTAAAGACTTGCCAGGTGTAAAATCAATAACACGATCAATTAATAGCATCGGGTAACGGTGCGGTAATAAACTTAAAATTTCTTGAATATCAAGGCTATTTAATTCGTTTGCCAAAATAGCATCCTTATTAGTGTTCAACGTTATGACTTAGCCAATGCTTCAAGCGCTTTAAGACGAGATTTCATGTCTGAAAGGTTACGCAAGTGAGCTATTGATTTACGCCATTCTTTGTTTGTTGTATGGGGCATACCAGATGAGTAAATACCTGGTTCGGTGATTGATTTTGTCACCATACTCATGCCGGTAATTATAACACCATCACATACAGACATGTGACCATTAATTGCAACCATGCCACCAATTTGACAGTTCTTGCCAATGGTAACGCTTCCTGCAAGTACAGTGCAGCCCGCTATTGCGGTGCCTGAATTAACTTCAACGTTGTGCGCTATTTGACACTGATTATCGATAATAACATTGCTATGAATGATGGTATTGTCCAGTGCACCACGATCAATTGTCGTACTTGCACCAATTTCAACTTTGTTGCCTATGATCACTGAACCAAGCTGAGGTATCTTAACCCACTGCCCGCGCTCATTTGCATAGCCAAACCCATCACTACCTACAACACTATTTGCTTGAAACAAACAATCTGAACCAATTTCAACATCGTGATAAATAGTCACACTAGGCCAAAGCTTAGTGCCAGAACCTATTTTAACACGTTCCCCGATAAAACTGTTCGGACCAATTTGCGCGTTGTCACCTATCACTGCATGAGCTTCAATGACTGCGTTAGCACCAATAGCGGCGCTATCACTAACAATCGCTGTTGAATGAACAGTTGCACTTGGATGAATACCCGTCGAGGCTGAGCGTGGTGTTGTATCCATAAATTGCGCTAATTTTGCGTAACTTACATACGGATTAGCAACAATAATTTTGCTGCCACTAAAGTACTCTGCATCAGCTTGGCTTACTATTACAGCACTAGCTTGAGTAGTTTCAAGTTGCGATCGATATTTTGAGTTCGCTAAAAATGCAATATGCCCAGAATGGGCATTTGCAAGTGTCGCTATTTTTTTTATTTCTAAAGCGCCATCACCCTGAAGTTCGGCGCCTAGAAGTTCCGCAATTTGCGAAAGCGTATAATTTTGCATAGAGTGATTATTTCTTACTAACAGCGGCTACAACTTTAGATGAAAGATCAGTCACTTCTTTAGGGTTAAAGTAAATAGTAGTGTCTTTTACTTTAACTTCGTCGAAGTCGCCGTCTTTAGCAATCTCTTCAATTGTTTTGATGATTACACCTTGAACTTTAGCAAGCTCTTGGTTTTGACGCGCTTTAATTTCTTGCTCTAAAGGGCGACCTTGTTCAGCAAGATTTTTTTGCATGCCTTGAATTTTTTCACGCAGAGTATCTTTTTGAGCTTGGCTCATCGTTGTACTTTCACGTTTAAATTTTTCAGCTTCAAAACGAATATCGCCTTGTAACTTTTCAAGCTCTTGACGACGTTCAGCAAACTCAGTTTGTAAAGACTGTTCAATTTTAGCCATTTGAGGAATTTGCTTGTAGATTTCCTGCATATCAACAATACCTACTTTGTGTGCAAATGCATTCACAGAAGTACCCATCATTAACGTTGCTAAAACTGCTACAGCTGTTGATTTAAATAATTTTTTCACAAAAAACTCCTTTAGAAAGTGTTACTAATGTTAAAGCTGATGGTTTTCGTATCGTCATCTTCTTCTTTTTGCAATGGATACGCAAAACTGATCAGCATTGGACCCATTGGAGAGATCCATTGTAATGAAAGACCGGTTGAAACCCTAAAACGCATTGGGTCTGAATAGTCATCTAATTTAGCACGTTCATCAACGCCTAAGTTTTGATAGCGGTCTACGTTAAACTCAGTATCCCATACGTTTGCAGCATCAACAAAGAAGCTAGTACGTACAGAGCTGGTATTTTCTTCATCTAAGAATGGTGTAGGAACAATTAGCTCCATACCTGCCACTGCTTTAGCATTACCACCAATACGACCTTGAGGCACTAGAATATCAAATTCTGATGCACCACCAATGCTACCGGTTGTAGTACCGTCTGCACCTGGCGTACCCGGAATAGACTGCGGTATACGCGACACAGCACGTGGTAATATTGTATTACGGTCAAAGCCACGTAGTTCCATTTCCGTTATACGGAAGTACTCTTGGAATGGAAGTGTTTGCTCATACCCGTTTGTAGAACCATAACCGTTACCATAACCAAGTGCTGCACGCGTCGAGAATACCCAACGGTGGTCATTTGATATAGGCCAGTAAAAACGCGAATCGTAATTCAGTTTAAAGTACTGAAGATCTGAGTTAGGCGTTGTTGCTGTTAAGTTTAGAGTTTGACGCGAACCCGCTGTTGGGAATAAACCACGGTTAACGGTGATACGCGACCAGCCAACACTCAGCTCATACTTAGTAAAGTCAAAGCCTGCATCTGGGTTATCTGGATCTAAGAATGTTTCACGAAGTACACGCGTTTGCTCGTACTCTGCAATATCCGAAAGCTCTTCTTTAATCCAACGGGCGCCAAAGTTAACACGATTTACAGCATCAATTGGAAAACCAATATTTGTGCCTAAACCATAACTTTTCGATTTATATTCAACAAGACTGAATTTACTTGCATCGTAGTTTCTGTAAAAGATGCTACTGCCTTGCGATACACCATCTGGCGTAAAGTATGGGTCTGTGTACGATAAGCTTAAGCTTTCAGAACCTGTAGACGTATTAAGGTTTAAACCAATTTGGTTACCTGTGCCTAAAAAGTTAGATTCGGTTACACCAATATTAAACTGCAGACCTAAGTAAGAACCATAAGCGAGACCAGCATTAAAGCTACCTGCAGATTGCTCTTTTACAGTAAAGTCTACATCTACTTGGTCATCCACACCGGGTACAGGCACTACGTTAAAATCAACAGTTTCCATGTAAGGTAGGCGTTGAATTTGCAGTTTTGAACGCTCAAGGTTTTGATTAGATAACCATGCGCCTTCAAGTTGTGTCATTTCACGACGAAGTACTTCATCTGCCGTATTTTGGTTACCACCAACAATAATACGACGAACGTATACACGCTTACCTGGATTAACCGATAGTGTTAATTGTACTTCTTGCTTTTCGTCGTCAATTTCTGGAATTGTACGCACTTCAGCATTAGCGTAACCAAAACGTGCTAAGTAGCTTTTAATAAACTCTTCAGATGAAGTAACTACAGAACCGTTGTAAAGCTCACCCGCTCTAAGTGGGATAACACTTTTAATTAAGTCTTCACGGCCAAGCAAGTCACCAATAAAGTCAAAACCTTTAACTTTATATTTTACGCCTTCAGTTAAGTTAGCTGTAACGTAAACCGATTCACGTTCAGGGCTCACTGAAACTTGCGTTGAGTCGATATTAAAACGCAGGTAACCACGGTCTAAATAATAACTACGAATTTTTTCTAAATCGCCTTCAATGGTTTGCTTTTGGTAACGGTCGCTACCCATAAACTGCCACCAAGGTAAATCTTGCTGCGATTCAGCAAGTTTAAGAAGCTCTTCATTAGAAAAAAGTTCATTACCCACTAAGTTAATTTGGCGGATAGAAGCAGCATCACCTTCATCAAACTCTAACTTAAGTTTAACGCGGTTACGTGGCAGCTTAGTAATACTGATATCTACTTTAGCGTTGTATTTACCAA
The DNA here is from genome assembly GCF_002836695.1 of Pseudoalteromonas sp. 78C3. Lineage (NCBI taxonomy): Bacteria > Pseudomonadati > Pseudomonadota > Gammaproteobacteria > Alteromonadales > Pseudoalteromonadaceae > Pseudoalteromonas > Pseudoalteromonas sp. 78C3. Next base: position 21,189 of record NZ_PJAV01000173.1, on the reverse strand, counting down.
TGCTGTGGAAAAACTCAACTAAGCCTTTTTCGATACTATCGATAACGGTTTTATCAAGTGGTTCACCTTGGCGAATATCTTGCTGATCAAGAGACTCATTAAGCTGCTCGTCTTTAATGTCTTTATTGCCTTCAAACTCAATAAAGCTGATGGTAGGACGTTCCGTTACTTTAAAAATAACGTTGTTGCCATCACGAAGTGCTTTTATGTTATCAAAGTGCCCAGAACGATAAAGTGACTTTATTGTTTTTGAAATCGTATAGTCATCAACATTATCGCCTACGTTAATAGGAATATGTGTTAGCGCTGCACCAAGTGCTACGCGCTGCAAACCTTCAACTTTCAGGTCTTCAACAATAAAGGAGTTTTGGCCTAGGGCTGCAAAACTTGCACCCAATAAACTTGTTATTGCCAAATGTTTTTTTATAGCCATTTTATTATCTTTATCCTTTACAACTGTATTACCGCATAACACCTTACTAGTGGTGCTTTACAATCGTGTTCTAATTAGTAATTTGCCACGCTGTAACTACAAACGCGATACATCATTGAACAAAGCGAAACATGTTAGAAAAATGAGCAACAAGGCACCCACTTTAAAACCAAACTCTTGTGTCTTTTCAGAGACCGGCTTTTTACGAAAAAGTTCAATTATGTAATACATTAAGTGTCCGCCATCAAGCACTGGTAAGGGTAATAAATTAAATACACCCAAGTTAACGCTTATTAAGGCTAAAAAGCTTAAAAAGGCCACTAACCCATAGCTTACGCTAGTTCCAGCGCCTACTGCAATGCCCACAGGACCACTTAAATTTTTAACCGAAACCTGGCCTGTAATTAAATTACCAATCATGTCAAAACTGAGTGTAATTAAGCGCCACGTTTCTTTTGTGCCTCGCACAATACTATCGAGCGGGCCGTAATGCCTTGTCTCTACATAGCCATCAGGCCATTGCTGTACAACAGGAGCAACACCTAAAAAGCCTTGCTCAATACCGTTATTATCAATGCGCCCTTTAGGGGTAACTGTAATGGCTTGTATAGTATCTTGTCTTTTTACACTAAATTGTAAAGATTTGTTAGCTGATTGCGTAATAAGATTAACTAATTGCTGCCAATTGCTTATTGTTTCACCGTTTACAGCCAAAATTGTGTCGTTAACTTGTAAATTAGCGTGTTCTGCGGCTGAGTCTTTAGTTACGGCGGCAATTGTTAAAGTTGCTTGAGGTCTAAATGGCACAATACCTAACGAACTTAATGGTGGTACGTCTCGCTGGTCAAGCTTCCACCCCTCTAAATTAAGCGTTTTAACGCGTGGTTGAAGGTTTTTATCACGAACAATAACTTCAACGCTTTCTTCGCCTAAGTTAGACATAAGCGCAAACGTGGCATCTTGCCATGTCGTTATGTCATCATCACCAATTTTTATAATATGTTGAGAAGGCATAATGCCCGCCTGCTCTGCGCGACTGCCTTCGGTTATGCTGCCAACAACTGGCTTAACCGATTGCACACCTACCATGTACATCACCGCAAGAGCAAAAATGGCAAACAAAAAGTTAGCCATTGGTCCCGCAGCAACAATAGCAATACGCGCTTGTACAGATTTAGAGTTAAACGACAAGTGTCGTTGATTTGCTGGTACGTCATCAACTCGCTCATCAAGCATTTTTACATATCCGCCTAATGGAATAGCGGCAATCACGTATTCGGTATTATATTTGTCATGCCATTTTAACAGTGGCTTACCAAAACCAATTGAAAAACGCAGCACTTTGACGCCCATTTTTCGTGCAACCCAAAAATGGCCATATTCATGTATGGCCACTAAAATACCAAGCGCTAAAATAAATGAGCCAAGATTCCAAAAAAAATCAAACATATTAATGCGCCACTTTTGTTATAAATTCTGAAGCGCTAATACGCGCTAATTTATCACACTCTAAAATTTCATCTAGGCTTTGCACATTGGTGTAAGTTGCAGCTTCTAGCGTCTGTGCATTTATTTTGTATATATCGGTAAAACCAATTTTACCGTTTAAGAAGGCGCCCACAGCTATTTCATTTGCTGCGTTAACCGTTGTTGTCGCGCCCTGCCCTGCACTACACGCATCAATTGCTAATTGTAAATTTGGATAACGAGAAAAATCAGGTTTAGTAAACGAAAAATCACAAATATCAGAGAAGTTTAACGGTTTAACACCCGCATTAATTCGCTCAGGATACGCAAGTGCATGGGCAATTGGCGTGCGCATGTCGGGGTTACCCATTTGCGCTAAAATAGAACCATCGTGGTACTGCACCATTGAATGAATAATACTTTGCGGATGAATAACTACATCAATATCACTCGCATCACAATTGAATAACCACTTAGCTTCAATAAACTCTAAGCCTTTGTTCATCATAGTTGCGGAATCTACTGATATTTTTTGACCCATCGACCAGTTAGGGTGTGCAACGGCTTCACTTACGGTTACATCTTTTAACGTATTTATATCACGCGTTAAAAATGGGCCACCAGAGCCGGTAAGCAAAATTTTACTTACGCCATGTTGCTGTAGTTTTTGATCGCCTTTGGCATTTTGTAACGAAGAAGGTAGGCATTGAAAAATTGCATTATGTTCGCTATCTATTGGCAGCAAAGTGGCTTTATGTTGTTTAACTTTATCAATAAACAACTGACCTGACATAACTAAAGATTCTTTATTAGCTAGTAGTACTTTTTTACCCGCTTCAACAGCACTTAATGTAGGTAGTAAACCAGCTGCACCTACAATTGCCGACATTACAATGTCAACATCAGGATGAGCACATAAGTCACTCATTGCTTGCTCACCGTGCATAACAAGAGTTTGGCACTGAGTATTAGCTAAATACGCAGATAATTGCTCTGCGGCCTGCTGGTTAGCCATAATCGCATAAAGCGGTTCATGTTCAATACACAACTCCGCCATTTTCTTTGCATTTTGTCCTGCAGCCAAAACAAAAACATCAAATAACTCTTTATTGCGCGACACAACATCAAGTGTACTTAAACCAATTGAGCCCGTTGCGCCTAAAATAACCAGCAATTGCTTTTGGCTCATAAACTAAGAGTCCACGCATAGCACATAACAAACATTGGAGCAGCAGCCGTTAAGCTGTCAATTCTATCTAAAATACCGCCGTGTCCTGGTAAACATCGACCGCTATCTTTTAAACCAGCTTCACGTTTAAACATGCTTTCCAGTAAATCACCTACCGCAGAAAACAAAGCAATAAATGCTGTCATTATCGCGTACACAGGCCATACAACTAAATCAACATCGGTAAAGTGACAAAATGCTAATACAAAAATAATAGAAGCGACTACACCGCCTGCTAACCCTTCAATTGTTTTATTAGGGCTTACTTTAGGCATTAACTTATGTTTACCAAAACTTTTACCCGTAAAGTAAGCACCCACATCTGCGCTCCATACAATACCGAGTACCACTAAAATTAGCACCGAACCAAAATGAGTTGATTCAGCATATTGCGCGCTACGTAGTGTATTTAGTGCAAGCCATAACGGCACAAGCGTTAATAATCCTGCAATGCCGCGCATAACTAGGCCTTCATTCCACGCTTTAGCCATTTCTGGGTAGCGCCAAATTAAATAGCTAGCAACAATCCACCAAGCAAACGAAAGCGTAAATACGTAATTTGCATCACCGACTAGCTTGCCATTTTCCCATAATGATTCAATAGGCCAATGTAAATTAAGCAAGGCCAGTAAAGCGCCAATAAACACAACAAAGGCAGCACGTTTAAGCTTGTCGCAAAGGCCCATAAATGCAGACCATTCCCATGCGCCTAATAATACAATTGCACCAGCAAAGTAACTAAATAACGTAAGCGGTGTATAAAAAACCAAAGCCAATGCTAATGGAGCTAGCACTAGAGAGGTTAAAATTCGTTGTTTTAACAAAATGTGACCCTTATTCTATTTAGGTTTGAGCGAGTAATTGTTTTATTTGTTCGCCCGTACAACCAAAACGTCGCTCTCTGGCAACGTAACACGCAATGGCCTCAGCAAATGCTGCTTCATTAAAATCTGGCCAAAGTGTCTCGGTAAAGTAAAGTTCTGCATAAGCAACTTGCCATAGTAAAAAATTACTAATACGAACATCGCCACCAGTGCGAATAAGTAAATCAGGTTCAGCCTGATCTGCCATGCTCATATGCTGTGCTAAGCGCTCTTCTGTAATATCTTCTGCGTTTAGTGTGCCCTGCGCAACTTGCAAAGCAAGTTGTTTTGCCGCATTGGCAACATCCCAACGACCACCGTAATTAGCTGCAACATTTAAACGCAACCCGGTGTTATTTTCAGTCAGCTTATGCGCAGCGTCTACCTTGCTACGTAATCCTTCAGAAAATCGTGATAAGTCTCCAATAATGGTCAGTTTTACATTGTTTTTATGAAGCTTTTTAACTTCCTTTGTTAAAACAAATAAGAAAAGCTCCATTAAAGTGTTTACTTCGTCTTCAGGGCGGCGCCAGTTTTCACTACTAAAAGCAAATAAGGTTAACGATTGTATCCCTAATTTAGTACAAAACTGAACAGATTGACGAACTGCGTCTACGCCTTTTTTATGCCCATACACACGAGGTCTATTTCTAGCTTGCGCCCAACGTCCGTTCCCATCCATGATGATAGCAACATGTTTGGGTAAACATTGCTGTGAAATTGTGTCAGCATCTAGAACCATAAATATCGAGTATTCCATAAAAAAACGCCGCCTAGTATACCCTAGACGGCGTTTCAAAACTAATAATTTTAATAGGTCCTGTCGACCTTTCAGGATTGTAATTTGTTCAATCTATGGCAACTTAATCGCGGCGTGAGATTTGTAACCTAGTGGACTAAGTAAAAATCGAGCAACAAAGAGTTAATCGCCCCTAGGCAGAACCCTTTGGGCAGCGCGTGTTTGAATTTTATGCATCGTTATCGCCTAATTATGGGGAATAACCACACTACATAGGCTCTGCCTTGCCTAAAAACCAAACACACTGCTGTAAATTCAACCTCGAAAGATAAACAGGACCTTACTTAGATTTCCATCAATTCTGTTTCTTTGGCAGCTAATAAAGTATCCATTTCTTTAATAAACTTATCAGTAAGCTTTTGAATCGCATCATCTGATTGACGCGCTTCATCTTCAGATATGTCTTTATCTTTTAATAAACCCTTTACATCGCCATTAGCATCACGACGAATGTTACGAATAGCAACACGACCGCCTTCAACTTCAGCGCGTACAATTTTGATTAGGTCTTTACGACGCTCTTCTGTAAGTGGAGGAAGTGGTACGCGAATAACAGTACCTGCCGACATAGGGTTTAAACCTAAGTCAGATGCCATAATTGCTTTTTCAACAGCTTGCGCTAAAGACTTATCAAATACACCAATAGCAAGTGTACGAGAATCTTCAATTGTTACGTTAGCAACTTGGTTTAAAGGCGTTGGAGCACCGTAGTACGACACCATAATGCCATCTAGGATTGCAGGATGTGCACGGCCAGTACGAATTTTAGATAATTGGCTACCTAGTGCAGTTACACTTTTTTGCATGCGCGCTTGCGCGTCTTTTTGAATATCGTTAATCACGGTTTAATCCTAATTATTTGATTATTTCATCTGAGGCTTGTGAAGAAATAAGTGTACCTTCTTCTTCACCCATAATTACGCGTTTTAGCGCGCCTGATTTATTCATGTTAAATACGCTCAATGGCATATTGTGATCGCGGGCTAGAGTAAATGCCGCTAAATCCATAACTTTTAATTCTTTTTCAATGATTTCATTGTAGCTTAAGTGGGTATAAAGCGTCGCATCTGGGTTTTTAACAGGGTCATCACTGTATACGCCATCAACCTTAGTCGCTTTAATTACTGTATCCGCTTCAATTTCGATACCGCGTAAACATGCTGCAGAATCGGTAGTAAAAAATGGGTTACCAGTACCCGCTGCAAAAATAACTACGCGGCCAGTTTTCAATAAACTAATTGCTTCAGCCCAGTTATAAGCGTCACATACACCATTAAGCGGAATAGCCGACATAAGACGACAATTTACAAATGCACGGTGTAGCGCATCACGCATTGCAAGGCCGTTCATAACCGTTGCAAGCATACCCATGTGATCGCCTACTACGCGATTCATACCTGCTTCTGCAAGTGATCCACCGCGTAAAAAGTTACCTCCACCAATAACTAAACCCACTTCTACGTCGAGCTCTACTAGCTCTTTAATTTCTTGTGCCATACGGTCTAAAACTTTAGGATCGATGCCGAAGCCTTCGTCTCCCATTAAAGCTTCACCACTTAATTTGAGAAGAACACGTCTAAAAATAGGTTTGCGATTGATAGTCATAGTATTGGGGCCAACTTTTATTGAATTATGGATAAAAAATAACCGCGCTTATGTTAAACATAAAAGCGCGGTTATTTTAAAGAATTTCTAGCTGCGAAGCAAAACCAAATAGTACTTTAATTGCATCTAATTTCATTATCCTTCACAAATAGTAATCTTACTTAGCTTTAGCAGCAGCAATTTGAGCAGCAACTTCAGCAGCAAAATCTTCTTCTTTCTTCTCGATACCTTCACCAACTTCTACACGTACGAAGCTAGTAACTGTTGCGTTTTTCTCTTTAAGAATATCGCCAACAGTTTTCTTAGGCTCCATGATGAAAGCTTGACCAGTAAGAGAAACCTCACCAGTGAATTTTTTCATGCGGCCAACAACCATCTTCTCAGCGATTTCAGCAGGCTTGCCTTCATTCATCGCGATTTCGATTTGTACTTGCTTTTCTTTAGCAACAACGTCAGCTGGTACATCTGAAGGTGTTAAGTATTCAGGGCTAGATGCAGCAACGTGCATTGCAACGTGCTTAAGTGTTTCTTCATCAGCAACACCCGCAACAACAACACCGATACGATCGCCATGACGGTACTCAACTAGGTTTTCACCAGTTACGTACTGTAAACGACGTACATTGATGTTTTCGCCAATTTTAGTCACTAGCTCAACACGGTCTTCTTCAAACTTAGCTTGTAAGTCTTCGATAGAGATAGTGTCAGCAATTGCAGCGTCAGCAACTTTGTTAGCAAATGCTAAGAAGCTTACGTCTTTTGCAACGAAATCTGTTTGACAGTTAACTTCTACTAGTACTGCAACACCCGCGTTTTGCTTGATGATGATAGTACCTTCAGCAGCAATGTTACCTGCTTTTTTAGCAGCTTTAGCAGCGCCACTTTTACGCATGTTTTCAATCGCTAACTCGATGTCGCCATCAGTCTCAGTTAACGCTTTTTTACAATCCATCATGCCAGCGCCTGTGCGCTCGCGTAATTCTTTAACTAGGGCAGTAGTTACAGCCATTAGTAAATCCTCAAATCTGAAATCAGGTTAGATAAGCGGGTTACCCGCTCGACAAGAATAGCAAGTCTTCACCTTAAAAAGATGAAGACTTGATGACAGCTAATTACTCAGCTTCAACGAAATCGTCTTTCTCAGCTTGAGCAACGATGTTATTCTCGCGACCTTCAGTAATAGCAGCTGCAACAGCGCTAGTGTAAAGGCTTACAGCACGGATAGCATCATCGTTACCAGGTACGATGTAATCAACACCGTCTGGGTTAGAGTTAGTATCTACGATTGCAACAACTGGAATACCTAGGTTGTTTGCTTCACGGATAGCAATGTGCTCGTGGTCAGCATCGATAACGAAAAGCGCGTCTGGAAGACCGCCCATGTTTTTGATACCACCAAGGCTCTTTTCAAGCTTTTCCATTTCGCGGTTAAGCGTTAACGTTTCTTTCTTAGTTAATTTCTCGAAAGTTCCGTCTTGGCTTTGTGCTTCAAGGTCTTTAAGACGCTTGATTGATTGACGTACAGTTTTCCAGTTAGTCAACATACCACCTAACCAACGGTGATTTACGAAGAACTGGTCGCTTTCTAAAGCAGCTGATTTAACTGCGTCGCTTGCTGCGCGCTTAGTACCAACGAAAAGAACTTTACCTTTGTTTGCTGCAGCACTTGATAAAAACTTAAGTGCGTCGTTGAACATTGGTACAGTTTGCTCAAGGTTGATGATATGTACACGGTTACGTGTGCCGAAGATGAAAGGCTTCATCTTAGGGTTCCAGTAACGTGCTTGGTGACCAAAGTGAACACCAGCTTGAAGCATATCGCGCATTGAAACGTTTGCCATTTTATAGATCCTCTATAGTTGTTTAGGGTTAGGCCTCCACATATCCCATAGCACCAACACCGAAGTAATTAAACTTCAAATGCACCCAAGTGTATGTGACGATACGTGTGTGTGTTAAAATAAAATTGTGTTTGCCTTAAATACAAAAAATCATTTAAGAATTTATTTGTAAAAAGACGGCGCGCTTTATACCATATTAAAATTAAATACTCAACGTCGCGTGCAAAATTTGTTCGACGATAAATGTTAAAAACTCAACTTTGGAGCCTCAATGAGCGCTATTATCAAGACCCCTGAAGAAATAGAGAAAATGCGCGTAGCTGGGCGCTTAGCGGCCGATGTACTTGAAATGATCGGCCCTCATGTAGTGCCAGGTGTTACCACCGATGAGCTAAATACACTTTGTCATGATTATATTGTTAATGTGCAACAAGCAATCCCTGCTCCGTTAAATTATCATGGCTTTCCAAAATCAGTTTGTACGTCAGTTAATCATGTTATTTGTCACGGAATTCCAAATGACAAAGCATTAAAAGAAGGCGACAGTGTAAATATCGACGTAACTGTCATTAAAGATGGTTACCATGGCGACACATCTAAAATGTTCCACGTTGGTACACCAAACATTCAAGCTAAGCGTCTTGCAGAAGTAACACAAGAAAGCTTATACCTTGCTATCAAAATGGTAAAACCAGGTGTGCGCTTGGGTGATATTGGCTCAGCAATTCAAAAATATGCAGAGAGCTTTAACTACTCAATTGTACGTGAATATTGCGGCCACGGTATCGGCGCAGGATTTCATGAAGAACCACAAATAATGCATTACGGTAAAGCCGGTACTGGCGAAGCCCTAAAAGCAGGTATGTGTTTAACTATTGAACCTATGGTTAATGCGGGTAAACGCCAATGTAAGCTTCTTAAAGATGATTGGACAGTAGTAACACGCGACCGTAGTTTGTCTGCACAGTGGGAACATACTTTATTAGTGACTGAAAATGGTGTTGAAATTTTAACGCTACGATCAGATGATACTATCGAGCGGATCATAGAACACTAATAAAACCGAAACACTTGATAAGAAAATTCTTATCCGTGTGAAAGGTTCAACAAGGAGCCAGCCCACGTGGCATTACCCAACAAAGTAAAAAAGTTGCTTAGCGATGCAGAGCAACTTAGTGATTATCGCGATTGTTCTAGCTATTTTTATAAATGGTTACATAACGAATTTTCTAAACAACCGGTTGGGAATTTAATTAATGCCCGGGCTGAGTTTATTGACCGCCTACTCATTAAGCTTTTTCATGTTTACGACTTAGCGCGCGAACCTGATTTAGCATTAATAGCGGTAGGCGGATACGGACGTGGTGAGCTACATCCCTACTCCGACATCGACTTTTTATTGCTTGTAACTAAACCGCCAAGCGAAGAAATATGCGAAAAAATAGGCCAGTTTGTCACCATGCTATGGGATCTCAACTTAGAGATTGGTCACAGCGTGCGTACGATAGAACAAGCCATTGAGCAAAAACGTGAAGACGTTACTTTTGCCACCAGCTTGCTCGAAAGCCGTCTTATTTTTGGTAACCACATTGAGTTTGAAAAACTCAAAATGCATATTCTTGAAACGCCAGTATGGCGCTCAGGTGAATTTTTTACTGCCAAAGTTCAAGAACAAAACTTACGCCACAGAAAGTGCCACGGCACCGCGTATAATCTTGAGCCAAACATTAAAGAAAACCCCGGTGGTCTGCGCGACTTACAAACCATTATTTGGGTGGCAAAAAAGCATTTTAGAACCGAAACCCTGCAAGAGTTAATAAGCCACGGATACTTAACTCACGAAGAGTTTCAAGAGCTTTCTGAGTGCCTAGAAAACCTATGGAACATTCGCTTTGCACTGCATTTAGCTGCAGGTCGAGCTGAAAACCGCTTATTGTTTGATCATCAACCGCAAGCCGCCGAAATTTTAGGTTTTGGTAGCGACGGTAAAGCCTCTGTTGAGCGTATGATGAAACGCTTATTTAGAATAATGAGCCGCGTACGCGAACTTAACCAAATGCTACTTTCATACTTTGAACAAAGTATAATGCCCGAAAGTAGTGCTGTGGCAGCAATTGAACTCGACAGAAACTTTGAGCAAGTAGGTCATCAAATACGCGTAAAAGATCCGTCGGTATTTTTTAGACGCGACCAACTCTTTGTATTGTTTGAGCACATAGCCGATAACCCAGCAATAACGCATATTTACCCAAGTACTATTCGTACTATTCGCCAAGTGCGCCGTCGTTTATTGGGCGATTTGCAAGATTACGCAGCCTGTCGCGAAGCCTTTTTACGCTTAGTTAAACACCCTAACGGCATGGGCCGCGCATTTACGCTCATGCACAAGCACGGCATGCTTGCCGCCTACTTACCGCAGTGGCGTAATATATTTGGGCAAATGCAGTTTGATTTGTTTCACGCCTACACCGTAGATGAGCACACTCACAAATTAATCAAAAACATTTACGAATATTTTGATAAAACAGGTATTAGCGAGTTTCCTATTTGCAGTGAAATAGTCACTCGAATGGACAAACCAGAGCTACTTTATTTAGCCGGTATATTTCACGACATTGCCAAAGGGCGAGGTGGCGACCACTCAGAGCTTGGCGCTGTTGACGCAATAGCATTTGCTAAATTACATGGTTTTTCATCGGTGGATGCAAAACTCGTTGCATGGCTTGTAAGTAATCATTTACTTATGTCGGTTACCGCACAGCGTAAAGACATTAACGACCCTGCTGTAATAAAAGACTTCGCTACACGCGTTAAAACAGAGCGCCAACTCGACTACTTATATTGTTTAACCGTTGCCGACATACGTGCAACCAACGACAACTTATGGAACGATTGGAAAAACACCCTACTGCGTGAGCTCTACTTACACACGCAGCGCGCTTTGCGTCTAGGGCTCGAAAACCCAATGGATCAACGCGACCAAATTCGCGATAAAAAGCACCAAGCGAAACAACGCTTAATAAATCTGGGTTATCAAGAGGAAAAAATTGATTTAATTTGGAGCCGCTTTAAAGCCAACTACTTTACCGCCTTTAGCGAACAACAAATATCATGGCAAAGTGAGCACTTATTAAGTAGCACAGACTTAAGTCAGCCAAGTGTTGTTGTATCTAACAAAGCTATGCATGGTGGCACACAAGTATTTGTATACAGCCCCTACTCTGGCCCACTGTTTGCCCGATTAGTCAGTGTTATTGGCTCTAAAAAAGCGCAAATACAACACGCGCAAGTACTGACCACAAAAGACGGTTACGTCTTGTTTAGCTTTGTAATACTTGAAGTAAGTGGCGACCCTATTGCAAGTGGTCGAGCGCAATCAATTAAACGCGGGCTTGAGCAAGCTCTGAGCGATCCGCGTAAAAAGATTCGCTTTAAAAAGAGCCGCTCTCAACGCTTTAAAGATTTTAATATTAAACCTAAAATTGTGTTGCGCCCACATGCACGCAAAGACCGTAGCTTAATAGAAATTCAAGCCGTCGATATACAAGGTTTACTAACCAAAATAGCCGAAGTTTTCCAAGCGCATTTACTACACATTCACGCTGCCCGCATTACAACGGTAGGTGAACGTGCCGAGGATTTCTTTGTCGTATCTAATAACGAATACCAAGCGCTGACTGATGAAGAGCAAGCAAAAATTCATCAGGCATTACGTAAAAAATTCAACGCCGAAACAGAATAGAGGACACACATGTCAGATTTAAAAACGATGATCGAAAACGCATGGGACAACCGCGATAGCATTAGCCCAAGCACAGTATCAAGCGACGTAAAACAAGCCATTATCGACGCACTTGATTTACTTGATAGCGGCGCAGCACGCGTTGCTGAAAAAATATCAGGTGAATGGGTTGTACACCAGTGGCTTAAAAAAGCAGTTTTACTGTCGTTTCGTATTCGCGACAACCAACCAATGAACGACGGCGTAAACCAGTTTTACGACAAAGTACCACTTAAATTTAGCGACTACACGCCAGAGCAATTTCAGCAAGGCGGTATGCGCGTAGTGCCAAACGCAGTAGCGCGTAAAGGCAGCTTTGTAGGTAAAAACGTCATACTTATGCCATCGTACGTAAACATTGGCGCATATGTTGACGACGGCACCATGGTTGATACATGGGCGACTGTAGGCTCATGTGCACAAATTGGTAAGAACGTACATTTATCAGGTGGCGTAGGCATAGGCGGCGTTTTAGAGCCTCTACAAGCTAACCCAACTATCATTGAAGACAACTGCTTTATTGGCGCACGTTCTGAAATTGTTGAAGGCGTAATTGTTGAAGAAGGCGCGGTAATTTCAATGGGCGTTTACATAAGCCAAAGCACCCGTATTTATGACCGCGAAACTGGCGAAATTCACTACGGCCGCGTACCAGCAGGCGCAGTAGTTGTACCAGGCGCACTACCGTCAAAAGATGGCACCCACAGCCTATACGCTGCAATCATCGTGAAAAAAGTAGATAAACAAACACGTGAAAAAGTAGGCATAAACGCCCTACTACGCTCAATTGATGAGTAATAGTAAATTGGGTTGAGTGAAACGAAACCCAACGATACGTTGAAGTGAAGTGTTTTAGCTGAACTTTAATTGTATATAGAAAGCTCTAAGCCCTTTGGGTTTAGAGCTTTTTTGCTATTAATAATAAGCTGATAAGCAATAAATATAATTCACAGTTCCTAATTCGTTAAACTTTTACATAACCAGATTATTACGTTAAATTATTAAAAACTTAAATAGATAAAATAATATGCATAATCAAGAACAAGGTAGTTTTTTTGATCTTTTTAAAGATAGGCCTCTCATTTTTACTTTTGTCTGGGCATTCTGCTTATTAAATTGGAAGAGTATTTGGTGGTTTTTAGCTGAACCTTTAAAATTCAGCATAAAACTAAACACATATGAAGAACTAGGCTTTGGCTTCTACATTTGCTCCCCTATCGTATTAACAATTTTAGCTACTATTTTCTATCCTCTTGCAGTACATATACCTAATTTTTTCAAAGAGTATTGGCAAAAAAAGTATGACTCTTTCAAAGCAAATCGGGAGCCTGCTAAATTTATTCCCATTGAGAAATACGAAAAATTAGATAAACAATTTCAGGATGAGAGCCAGAAAGCCACAAGTGCTATAAAGGAAACTCTAGAGTACCGAGAAGACTCATCTAAAAAGCAAAGTCAAATTGATAAACTGAAAATTACAGAAAAACAGCAACTTGATGAAATCAACAAGCTAACAGAGCAAAACCAGAAAATTAAAGACGACTTATTACATAGCAACCAACAGTTCGAGGAGATGTCGGAGAAATTTTCCAGCTCAGCTGAAGAACACCTAACACTCACCAAAACACTTCAACAATATAAAGAGCAAGCTGAAAAAATAGAAGATAAATACCAAACCTTATTAGATAGGAATTATAAATTAAAACAAAAACATCTCTCTAAGGCATGAAGTGTCAATGCGAACACACAAAGAAAATACAAAATTTGAACTTGATATTAATAGAAAAAATGAGATTTCAAGTAAATTCCCTAATGAAAAACCCAAATATTTTGTCGAAAATTTTAACCAAATAATGGGCACTCCTTTTATTGGTATTACTATAGACGATTGTCTTTACCTGGCAGGGAAAGTAATTTACATACCGCAAACGTATAAAGAAAAGGGTATTTTCTTTAGCATAATAAAAGAAGAAGGTAATGAAAAATTAAAGTATGGAATAAGGTACCCAAGTTCTGTAAGGATTATAGAGGTTCCAGAAGATGGTATGTTAATTGATTATCAAAATCTCGATGACAATAATAACGAATTTTTAGAATTAGTGACATTCTGGACTGAAAATCCAAATTCAGCTACAGATGTATATAAAATCGAATACAGTAATGAGATTAATAAATACCTTATAAAACTATAAGTAAAATTAACAATGAGCTCGTCACTGATAGCTGACAACTAAACACTTCCATTAAACGAATAAAAAAGCACTTATAAAATAAGTGCTTTTGTTGGTTTGCTCAATTAGTGTGGTTTACAGCGCGTTAAATACGTCGTCTGTTTTAGCTGCGCAAATAAAGTCGTTTTTGTGTAGGCCTTTAATTGAATGGCTCCACCATGTAACCGTTACTTTGCCCCACTCGGTTAATAAACCAGGGTGATGGCCTTCGTCTTCTGCCATGTCGCCTACTTTGTTAGTAAATGCGATAGCCTGTTTGAAGTTTTTAAATTTATAAACACGCTCTAGCTGCATAATGCCGTCGCGTACTTCTGGTACCCAGTCTGGGATTTTAGTAATTAATTGTGCTAACTCTTCGTCAGATACTTTTGGCGCATCTACATGACAGGCTTCGCATTTTTGTGCACTTAATGAAGACATTCTAAATCCTTACTTTTAGCTTTTTTAGCATTAATGTTTAACTGGCTAATTTTTCTTTGGGTGGAAATTTTGGGTCGTGCAAACCAAGCTCTTTAGCTCGCTCAACCAAAGTCATAATATCCATTTGCGATATATCAAACAGATCATGAATCGAATTTATGGTGTAGTACTGTGGTTGCATAATATCAATACGGTACGGAGTACGCAGTACATCAAGCACATTCATTGGGCTGATTTCTGGCGTATTAGAGTATACGTACTGAGTTTCACCTGGGCTTGATAAAATACCACCGCCGTAAATACGCAGGCCATCTTCGGTTTGCATTAAACCAAATTCAACCGTAAACCAGTATATACGCGCAAGGTATACACGGTCTTTTTTCTGCGCTGCGTAACCTAATTGCCCGTACTTATGCGTAAACTCGGCAAAGTCAGGGTTAGTTAGCATGGCGCAATGGCCAAATATTTCATGAAAAATATCTGGCTCTTGTAGGTAGTCAAATTCTTCGCGGCTACGAATAAATGTAGCTACCGGAAACTGCTTGTTTGCCAGTAATCTAAAAAACTCATCAAAGTCGATAAGCGCAGGTACTGGTGCAACTTGCCAACCGGTAGTGGCTAGTAACACTTCGTTTAGTTCGCTTAACTGCGGGATACGATCGTGCGGCAGGTTAATCTTTTTTAACCCTTGCATATACTCGTTGCAGGCTTTGCCTTCAATGCATGCAAGTTGGCGCGCTACAAGCTCAGACCAAATTTTATTTTCTTCATCACTCCAGTGTATAACACCATTTTCGTCTGGTGTTTTGGATGTGTATTTACTTGCTTTAGCCATAAGTACCTTCTTGGGTGTGAGCCCTAAATCGGTGTCAGTGTGATACTCAAACCTATTGAATATCGAATGACCCCATACTATGCAAAAGTGAAGAAAAGTTTAATAGACAGGCTAATATCAGTATTTGGCGTGATCACCTCAATCGTAAAGTTAAAATTACACCTGTGGCACACTAAAAATACAGACCTTTAAATAAAGGCCTGTAGCTTGTTTTTATGTGTATACAATTAATTACACCTAACCAATTTTAGTAAAAGCTTGGTTTAAATCACTAATAATGTCGTTAACATCTTCAAGCCCAACCGAGAGTCTGATCAGCCCATCACTTATTCCAGCGGCGGCTCGCTCCTCTGGCGTATAAGGCGAGTGAGTCATAGATGCAGGATGCTGAATCAGTGTTTCAGCGTCGCCAAGGCTTACTGCAAGTGTACAAAGTTTCATACTATCAATAAATTGTGCGCCATCTTGTAGCGTGCCTTTTATTTCAAACGCAATAACACCACCAGCGGCTTTCATTTGATTACCAATAAACTTATAACCTGGGTGCGATTTAAGCCCCGGGTAATATACGGTGCTTACTTGTGGGTGCGCTTCTAGATATTCGGCTATTGTTTGTGCGCTTTGACAATGGCGCTCTATTCTAATAGCGAGTGTTTTTAGGCCTCGATTAATTAGCCATGCATCGTGCGGGCTTATAGTTGCACCAATGTCTTTTAGTACGGTCATTTTAATGTGTGTTATGTGCTCAAGCGATCCACATACAATACCGGCGACTACGTCTCCGTGGCCGTTTAAGTACTTGGTCGCACTGTGCATTATAATGTCGATACCGTATTTTTTAGGCGATTGCAGTAGCGGCGTTAAAAAGGTGTTGTCGACCACACTAATTAAGTTGTGCTCTTTAGCAACTGCGCCAATGAGTGCCAAATCAATCACCGCCATAGTGGGGTTGATTGGCGTTTCTACAAATATCATTTTTGAATTAGGTTTGATGGCAGCGCGTAGTTCGTCCTCGTTGGTCATATCAACAAAAGTGACTTCGATTCCCCAGCGCGGCAACATATGCGAGAAAAACGCAAAGGTACAACCATACAAAGCACTTGAAGCAACAAGGTGATCTCCTTGAGATAAAAAGCTCAGTACTGAGGCAGATACAGCCCCCATACCCGTTGCGGTTGCAGCTGCTGCTTCACAACTCTCGAGTTGAGCAACTTTTTGTTCAAGTTCTGTGGTTGTAGGGTTTCCTAAACGCGTATAAATATAGCCAGGTTCGTCGCCTGCAAAACGCGCAGCACCTTGTGCGGCATTTTCAAAATGAAAGGTAGAGGTTTGATACAAAGGAGAAGTGAGTGCGCCGTGCGGGTCGTTTGCTTTTTGTGGTCCGTGAATACACTGGGTGTTTATATGATGCTTGCTCATTGTAGGCTCATTTTTTGATTATTATGTTTTTGCGATTCAACAATCAAAACGTATGCGCTTACAAACAGCAAGCATGCCGGATGCTCAGATGGCTATTTGTGTAAAAACCGTGCAGCGCACGTTTGTACACAAATATTGCCACTGCTAATCTAGGGTCTGTTGATCTTTGCGGATTAAAATTTGTTCAAACTAGGGGCTATTTAATCGCGGCGCGAGGTTTGTAACCTAGTGGGCTAAGTAAAAGCCGAGCAACAAAGAGTAAATAGCCCCTAGGAAGAACCCTTTGGGCAGCGCCTGTTTGGCATTAATGCTACGTTATCACCCATTTATGGGGAATAACCACACTACATAGGCTCTGCCTTGCCTAAATACCAAACAGACTGCTGCAAATTTAACCTTGAAAGTTCAACAGACCCTAGTGTGTTGGTTCCGCCTTTTTACGGCTCATAATTTTACCTGCGATGCTTTGCACAGTGCCTTTTAGTAAGCTGCGTTTGTTTTCAAGCCGTGGTAATGGGCGACTAAGCTCCATTGCTTTGTAACCAATACGCGCTGTAAAAATACCGGCGCTGACACCTTGCGCTGCCCGCCCCGAAAGCTTACCTAAAAGCTCAGCACTTAGTGCAGTTGCAGCAAGGTCAGATACAAGCTCAGCACTGCCTACAAACATTACTTGTTTTATCAGCATACGGTATAACTTTATACGGCTCGCGTAGCCAAAACCAATGCCGTAAATTTTACCAATTTGTTCTATTAACTTAGTACCGCGCCAAAGCACAGCCATCATATCCACCAGCGCAAGTGGGCTTAGGGCAACTAGCAGTGCGGATTCAGTCGCAAAACGATTTATAAGCTTTTTAGCTTTGGTGTCTTGGGTTATTAATAAACTATTGGCGTACAGCGTCATTATTTCTTTGTCGCTGTGATGCGTAGCTACTTGGTTTTTAAAGGTTTCAAAGTTATCAAGCTCTTGGTGTTTATTAAGCTTTTCGAGCCAAGGTAATGCACCGCCTACTTGCTCGCTGTTTAAAAGCCTGTCGGCTTCAACTCGGTGCAATTGATTACGCTTTAAACTGCGCAGCATTCTGTACTCTCGCCACAATAAGCGCCCTATTAGCAGCACACCACTTACAACCGCTGTTAAATAAACACTGCCTAAAATAATTGACTGCTCGAAAGCAAATACTAACGAGTACGCAAACTCTAAAAGCACCAGCACTATAAAACTAATAGCAAAAACACCTTTGAGCGTTTGCCACTTTGACTTTTTGTACACAGGTTCTAGATCTATTTCTGGCTCTAGTGCTTCATCTTCAAGTTCTTCGTAATCACTTTGTCCGTGCTGAATAATTTTTGCAGGTACTAAAACGGGTTCGTTTTGCTCAATGCTTTGCGTATCTATGCGACGCCCTGCTTGAAATGGTTGGTTTGACTCACTCATGTTAATTTGTCTCCTAGCAGGTACTGCATGACATGATCTAATCGAATATGTTTTAGTTGTTTATCGGGGCTCGGCATTGGAGAGAACGATAAAAACTCAAATCCCTGTGCTGGCCACTCATTTTTATTAAGCATTCGCGTGGGGGGTTGCGGCGGTAAATACGTAAGCCAATCAGGCTCGTTTAGCGGTTTACCGTAAATGCAGTCAAGTGTTTGACCTTTGTCGGTAATTTGGCGCGGCTGCGTTGCTGTAATTGACGACATAGCCATGGTTTCTATTTTTACACCATCAAACTTTAAATGATTACTTTGCTCATGCACGAGCGAATCAAGTAGCAGTGCTAAATCTTTATGGTGCTTAGAACTTATATGATCTGACTTATTAGCTGCAAATAATATTTTGTCTATGTTGGGCTTAAATAAACGTTTAAAAAAGCCCGACTTGCCATAGTTAAAGTGTGCGAGTAATTGGTTTATTACACTGCTTTGCTCTTGGAGTGTTTCGTGCCCTTCGTTTAGCGCACTAAGTACATCTACAAGTACGATTTGGCGATCAAAGTGTCTAAAATGCTCATTATAAAATGGTTTTACAACTTCTTTTATATAAGCGTTAAAGCGCTTAATTAAATGCGCTAAATTAGAACCCGCAACAACATCGTCACTATTTACTTTACCCGATACCGGAAAAAACAATAACAATGGCGCGCCTTGTAAGTCGCCAGGCATAAGCATGCGCCCAGGTTGCAACATGGCAAGTTTGGTGTCTTTTTTAAGCCCGACTAACATGCTTTGATAAAGCTGAGCAATATGAGCAAGTGCGTTTTCATCAACGGGAGCGTTTAAGTCAAGTTGCTTAACGGCCATTAAAAAATCACTTGATGTCTTTACGCGCGAAGGCTGAGTTAATAACGGGTATTGCTGCTCGCACCATTGAGCATAGCTTTGCTCAAGCATAGGTAAATCAAGGAGCCATTCACCCGGGTAGTCAATAATATCTAAATAAAGCGTTGATTGCGGCGAAAAGTGGCCGCGCAACCCTGCGTTACTTTGATACTTTATTGCCAAGCGCAGCGTATTAATCCGCTCGGTTGATGCAGGCCATGTAGGCATCCCATCGCTGGGTAATAATGAATTTAGCGCGCGCGTATAATTAAACGTAGGAACTTTTAACGCCTCTTGCGGCACAACTTTAGTGGCCACATGGCGGTGCTCGCGCATTACATCAAAAAAAGGTAAGTTTTTATCGTCCGCTTGGGTTGTTAAGTGTTTAACAAGCGCGGTAATAAAGGCTGTTTTACCACTACCACTTAGGCCAGTTACGGCAAGTTTTACGTGTTGGTCTAAACTGCGATGAAGGGCTTTTTGTGCTTTGCCTTTAATACTTTTAAAGGTCTTTTTTGCAAATGATTGGCTCATAAAGTGTCTTGCACCTAATTTGCCGTAATTTATCACGCTGCAAATAAGGTGCTATTAAATCCTTTAAAGTTTGTTAATTTCACGGCTCACCGTAAACTCGCTTGAAGTTACATGGCGCTCCATATCTTGAAGGCGAGTATCTACACGCGTTAAACGCTCTTTTAAATCTTGCAATGCGCGGCGCGGTGGCTCGCCTTTTTGCCATACTTTAAATTTTACTTCTAGCGGATCGTCATGTTTAGTTTGCACTGTTGCGGGCTCTTTTTTATCTAAAATGAACCAGGCTGCAATATACGCTACCACAAATAATGGGCCACCCGTTAGCAGTACCGCACTAACAAATATAATGCGAACTAACCATAACTCCATATTAAAGTAGTCACTTAATCCCGCACATACTCCGGCTATTTTACCGCGTTGTGGGTCTCTTAATAATTCGCGTTTGGCACTCATACTTTGCGTCTCCATTGTGGTGACTCTTGATCAAGCAATGCTTCAAGTGTTTCTAAGCGGTCGGCCATTTTTTCTGCCTTTTGCGCAAGCTCAAGTAATTGACGATGTTCGTGTTCACTTAAACCTTGGCTTACTTGCTTTTTGCTACGGTAGTGCAAAATTAGCCACAGTGGAGCAACAAAAATCATAAACAAGATAAATGGTGCAACTAATATCTCTGGATCAAACATAATCCTCTCCTGACAATCCGTTTTGATGTTTTTAAGCTGGGGCACATGGGCCCCATATATTTTTATATGTAATTATTTATCAGCTAGCTTCTTTTTAAGTTCGGCTAGCTCATCATCTATCTTTTCATTTTTTTGTAGATTAGCAATTTCGTCTGCTAACGTCTTTTTACCTAAATCGTAAGACTCAATTTGAGATTCTAGTCCATCAATTTTAGTTTCGTAACGTTCAAAGCGATTAAGTGCGTCTTCTACTTTTGAGCTATCAAGTGTCTTTTTCACTTCAAGGCGCGACTCAGCCGAACGTTGGCGAAGTATAATTGCCTTTTGACGAGATTTCGCATCTGCTAGCTTTTCTTGTAGTGTCGTTACTTCTTGCTGTAATTTCTCGATATGAGACTCTACATGTTCAAGTTCACTCGCTACTGAAGCAACGGCATCTGCCGACTTTTGCTTTTCAAGTAGGGCTGAGCGCGCTAAATCGTCGCGGTCTTTACTTAAAGCCAGTTCGGCTTTATCTTGCCAATCGCTTACCTGTGCTTTAAGCGTATCTAAGCGGCGTACAATTTCTTTTTTCTCAGCCAATGTTTTAGCTGATGTAGAACGTACTTCAACAAGCGTGTCTTCCATTTCTTGAATAATCAGACGAACCATTTTTTCTGGGTCTTCTGCTTTATCTAAAATGGCGTTGATATTAGAATTAACAATATCTGCAAAACGTGAAAAAATTC
>NZ_PJAV01000039.1:0-1305 GCF_002836695.1 Pseudoalteromonas sp. 78C3 | reverse complement strand
ACATTGCAGTGGCAGCCACTTATCTTGGATTTTAGTCAGTAATTCAAATACCACGGGCAAACTAAACATTATCAATAAAACGCCTTATCAAATTGATCAAACAAGTACCTTTCTTGAAGCGATACTTCGTCCGCCCATTTCTTAATTAGATTAATTTTTAATGACCTATTTATCCTTTAATAATGGATAAAGGTTTCGTGTTTATTAATTTTAAAATTAAGAATTTTTATGTATATATATTTAAAAAATGCAGGTTTAGTCCTGTCTTTATGTATGGCTGTGAGTTTTTCAGTTGCCACTTATGCCAAACAGAAAAGTATTTCATGGCTAGATAGTCAAATAAATAAAGATCCCGAAGTTGTTGCGGCTAAAGAGTTACTTAATGCAAGTAATCATAGAGCCAAGAGCTTAACTAAAGCCGTATATAACCCAGAGCTTGAAGCAAGCTATGAAAAAGAGGGTGATTTTGATAATTATTCTATTGGTATCAGTCAAACGATTGATTTTTGGGATAAGCAATCAGCAAATAAAAGCATTGGTGAAATTGGTGTTTATGCAAACCAGCAACAATTGTTATCTCTACTCGATTCTAAAAAGGCTAACGCTTTAACTGCAATAGTTAATTGGCAAGCAGCAAAAAAGGTGGCTCAGTTACTTTCAGTAAGAGAAAATCAATTACAAACGCTCGTTGGAATTATTGAAGATAAGCGAAAAGCAGGACTTTTAGAGCCACTTGACGCTGAACTGGTTTATTTAAACTTGTCCCAAGTTTTCAGTGAAATATCTGAGTCGCAAATTGCTTTGAAAAATGCAGAGGTAAATGTTCAGGAGTTATTGCCTGATTGGACGCCTAATACTACCAATTTGTTTTCATTTACTTTTGGAGCAACAAACTATTCATTTAACTCTCAGTGGGTTGAGGAACATCCAAAAGTTAAACTCGCTAGAGCGCAATGGAAGATAAAACAATCTAAAGCTCAACTAACCACTATGGAATCTAAAGCCAATCCAACCATTGGAGTTAACGCAGGGAAAAGTGGAGATGAAGACTTGATTGGCGTGACTTTCTCAATGCCTTTAAATATCAGAAATAACTATTCAGATACTGTTAAAGCCGCTTATTCAGAAGCAATTGCAGCAGAGGCTAACTTTCGGTCGGTTTATCGAAAGCAGTCATTTGAAGCAAAAGCTAATTATGAATCGCTTATTGTCAGTAAAAAATATTATGAGCAATGGCAAAAACTGACAAAAGGCAGATTAGATAGCAGCGAAAACTTATTAAATAAGCGCTGGGAAGCTGGTGAC
>NZ_PJAV01000038.1:0-1334 GCF_002836695.1 Pseudoalteromonas sp. 78C3 | reverse complement strand
TGTAATAACTCTGGCTTTTCTAGTGAGAAACTATCATCCGGTCCACCACCATCTCTATTAAGCGTTACATGCTTTTCTATTAAGCATGCGCCTAACGCCACTGATGTAATAGCCGTCGTATTATCAATAGTATGGTCTGATAGACCCGTTAATACATCAAAACGTGTGGCCATATCTGCAACAGTCGCCAAATTATAATCGCCTGATGGCGCTGGGTAACCACTTACACAATGCAGTACAACAAGCTCTTTACACCCTGCATTTTTTGCTGTTTCTACTGCTTCACGTATTTCTTCTTCGTTCGCCATACCCGTTGAGATAATCATTGGCTTACCAGTCTTCGCAACATACTCGATTAATGGTAAATCGATGGCTTCAAATGACGCTATTTTGTACGCAGGAGCACCAAGCTCTTCGAGTAAATCAACGGCAGTAAAGTCAAACGGCGAGCTAAAAATAGTGATACCTAACTCTTTGGCTTTTTCAAATAAAGGTTTATGCCATTCCCACGGCATGTGCGCTTCTTCATATAAGTCATACAGTGTTTTACCATCCCACAACCCACCTTTAATTAAGAATTCAGGGTTATCGCTTTTCATTGTTATGGTATCAGGGCGATAAGTTTGCAGCTTCATTGCATCTGCACCACACTCTTTTGCCATTTCCATTATTTTGTAGGCATTTTCGATATCACCGTTATGATTCGCTGACATTTCAGCAATGATATACGGCGCATAGCCAGGGCCAATTTTTCTGTTATCGATAGTAATAAATTTATTCATAAATCCCTCACTCCACAGGTTGTCGAGTAAATTGCTCTTCATTAATTCGTTGGTAGCCAGCTCGGCTAAACAAAGCTTGTGATGCTGCATTTTCTTTTAGTACAACAGCATGTATAATTTTTGTAGGATGTAATATATCTACTTGTTTTAAAGCTAGTTTCGCAACCCCTTTACCAAAGTGCTCTGGTGCTATAAAGATGGAAATGGTATACGTATCTACGGCTGTCATATCTAACCTGACTACACCTACAGGAGTCGTTTTTTCATCTGTGCTATTGGTTAGCTCAATGACATAAAAGTAGTCATTTTTACTTGCTAGCTTTTTAGTCATCCAAGCCCGATGCTCAGCCAAACTCGGAACGTCTTTATTAAGTGCATAACGACGTGTTTCGGGTTTACATTGCCAAGCATACACCTGTTCAACATCAAGCTGTGTCGCTAATCTTAGGGTTAGTGAACCGCTAAATAATTGAGTAATATGCTTCATTAATCGCTTAACACCTTGCCCATCACATAACTGCAGGTTTATTGTTCGCATTTTTGAATAGTCTG
>NZ_PJAV01000037.1:0-1410 GCF_002836695.1 Pseudoalteromonas sp. 78C3 | reverse complement strand
ATGTCATAGGTAAGATCTTAAGAAATTGAGTTGAAGCTCAATTCATGATCAAATGGTTGTTACCACACAAACCACAGAATCAAGAAAAGAGCTTCAAATGAATGCTAACATTTTTATTAATAAGTTAAAAAGTATCCTAAGTGAAAAAAAACTGAACCGACTTGGTAAACAAGTAGCATTTACTAAAAGAGAAAGAAATATTACCGCATTTCATATGGTTGTTAGTCTTGTTGCTGCGCTTGGGGATAAAAAAACGATCTATTTATCCGAAATATTAAGAGTTTATAATCAGCTAACAGGGCAGTCTATTAAGTATAAGCCTTTTCATAACCAGTTAGTTAAACCTGAACTAGCTGAACTAATGCGAGAGGTAACAAATAGAGTTTTTAATTGTTGGATAAATGATGCGCTTAAGTACACGAAAAAAGATTTGTTCAAGTTTGAGAATATTTTAATTCAGGACGGTAGCTCTATTATGCTTCATCGTTCTTTAAAAGATGTTTTTCCTGGGCGATTTTCAAATACGTGTCCAGCAGCGATTGAATTGCATGCTACTTTAAATTTAACGCAAGGTTGCTTTGAAAAAGCAGATATAACACCAGACAGTTATTCTGAACGTGAAGAACTTCCAACATTTAAAGAGTTGAAAGGACAGTTGTTACTTGCTGATAGAGGGTATTATTCAGGTAGTTATATTCATGAATTAGATAAAGCAGGAGGATTTTACGTATTAAGAGCTAAGGGGTTAAAAGCAGTCAGAGTACATAATGCTTTTAAGCAAAATGGACAGGAATTAACAGGAAGTCATTCCCCAAAGTTATGTGAATTGCTCCCCGAATTACCTAAAAATGATCTTATTGATATGAATGTTAGCATAAAAAACAAGCTAACAAGAGTCGTTGGGTATTGGTCAAAAAAAGAAAAACAATATACATTTTTAGTCACTAATTTATCTATTGATGAATTTACAGCGACTGAAATAGGCAAATTATATAGGTTACGCTGGCAGGTTGAATTACTTTTTAAGGAGTGTAAGTCTTATAATAATTTACGCGGCTTTCAAACATCAAACGCAACCTTACAAGAGGCGCTAATTTATGTAAGTTTAATAGTAACCACGCTTAAAAGGTTTTTAACTGGCTGTATTGAAAAGATATTCAAAACTGAAATGTCTACAATGACAGTAGCAAAAACAACGGGTGTTTGGTGGATTGGCATATTAACAGCGATTATTAGGAAGCATAGGAAAGGATTGTTAAATGCAGTTAATGGAGCATTTGACTTTCTGAGGAAAAATGCTGCTAGGGCACACCCCAAACGCGATCGAAAAACAGGAGTATTTCAGTATGGGGTAGAGCCAAATTTTTAAGGCTGTACTTAATGTTTTTCTTAAGTACCTACCTATGACAT
>NZ_PJAV01000036.1:0-1423 GCF_002836695.1 Pseudoalteromonas sp. 78C3 | reverse complement strand
AGCTGTCTCTTGATCACAAGTCTGACTCAAGAGATTTTGCTAAATCGTAGCCTTCCAGGATGGCTTGTAACTTAAGCCATCCTTGCCATAACACTTTCACAGATGCACGCCCTGTGCGCTTGGTATCTTTCCAGCCTCCTAACTTTGCCAGTTCCTGATACGCCCATGACATATTTGGAGCAGTTTCAGGCAATGGTGTTTTTATTCTCTTTAACCACAATAACTTCCATGCTTTGGGAGATAACAGTTGTTCACAACTTGGAGAATCAGGCTGCTCATTGGTGAACTTTAGTTGCAATATTCGCGTCGCAATAAAGCCATTAATCGTCACCAATCTTTCCATGTTATCTTGGCTTTGAAGGCGTAAACTTTCGATATCCGTACCATCACTTTTCCAGACTTTATGGTATTCCTCTACAAGCCAACGGTGCTCATAGTAGGTGATGATAGCTAAAGCGTCTTCTTTGCTGGTGACTGGTTCACTGGTTAATAGGTGCCAGCTTAAGCCGTTCTCAGCGTTTCCTCGCTCTGCACAGCCGACATAGTAAACTGGGAGGGAGTGTCCTTTCTTATTGTAAGGCGCTTTGAGTGTCACTGGCGCATAGGTGATATCCAGTGTTGCGCTTCGGGCTTTTCTTCCTCCTTTTTGTGCAATGTGGATGTGTTTGGTGCCTGCACTCATCAGCTCGCTTGCAAACGCATAGAGCTTATCCTCACCTTCTTCAATATGACGACTTTGCATCGAGCGTACGACGAATCGTTGCTGCTCGCTCAGTTTATACTGCAAGTATTCGTAGATGTCCGCTTCGCGGTCACACACCGATATCACGTTCGCCATTTGTCCTTGCAGCCGCTCTGCCATCGCTCGTGACGCTGACTCCCACTTGTAACTTTCTTTTTCTTCGTAAGAAGTCGTCGCGTGTTTTTCTCTTTTTCCAATCGTGTTGATATCACGACTCCAGCGAGACTGTTCAATTAATCCCACAACTTGCTTTGTGTCTGGCGCAAACAGTAATACGCTATGAGCTAACAAGCCTCGTTGTTTTGCTCCTCGTCCGACATGACCCAAATCATCTCGAATGGAGGAATGTTTATAAATTAGTGTGGTCGTGTCTTCTAATGCGAGTAATAAGTTATGACTTTTTGCTTGTTCAACCGTGGCTTTAAAGCCTGACTCTGCTATAGCCGTTGCGTCAATATTCTCGTTGCGAATAAAGCGGTAGGCACCTTCCATATCGGCGGGGGATTGAGTGATGTTCACAAGTGGTTTTCCTGGTTCATTTGCAAGCGTTGATGCTAACTTTACCAGACGCGCTGTTCTTCTTGGATCACCTAAGTCCGATTTACCGAATTGTTGTTTTGCCCAATGAGTATGTTCGTTAATCATAATGTGCCCTCAAACAAGATTTGAAGATCTGATCAT
>NZ_PJAV01000035.1:0-1429 GCF_002836695.1 Pseudoalteromonas sp. 78C3 | reverse complement strand
TAATGCCGATCAGTTAAGAAATATTTAACGATCCATTGACCGATCTTCTGGTTAGTTTATAAAGGCTTCTGAATTTATTCAGGAGCCTTTTATTTTGCAACTCACTACCGCACTTTCTCTAGCCAATAGCTACGCACCCAATTCAGAAGGCTTAGGTCAACTGAGTGATTTTTTATGCCCTGAGTTTATCAAACAATGCGCAGAAACCGCAGGTGTCGCGACGATAAGGAAAAGAAGGCTTCCTGTTGAGATGGCCGTTTGGACAGTCATTTGTATGTCGTTTTATCGTGAAGACCCACTGTGGAGTATTGTCAGTAAATTAGGGCTCGCTTTACCAGGTAAAAAAGAACTCGTTGCGCCCAGCGCGGTTGTACAGGCTAGGCAGCGGCTTGGGGCTGATGCCGTTAAACAGGTTTTTGAGCAAAGTCAGCAAATGTGGAATGCTGATGCGAACCATCCCACATGGTGCGGGCTATCACTACTGGGTGTTGATGGTGTCATTTGGCGCACACCGGATACTGCTGAAAATCAACATGCATTCTCCATGTGGAAAAATCAGTATGGTGACACGGCCTTCCCTCAGGTTCGCATGGTGTGTTTGATGGAGTTAACTAGTCATTTATTAATGGGGAGCGCCTTTGATAGTTGTCGTACTAGTGAAATGGTGTTGGCTGAAGACTTAATCGAGGCAACACCCGATAACTCACTGACGTTATTTGATAGAGGCTTCTATTCTCTAGGCTTACTCAATCGTTGGCATCATGCTGGGGTAAATAGGCATTGGCTTCAACCGATGAGAAAAGGCACGCAATATGAAATTGTTCGCTCTCTAGGTCGTCAAGACAAACTCATCAAGCTAAAAGCAACAGCACAAGCGAGAAAAAAGTTCGACGATTTACCAGAGAGCATTGAAGTTAGGCTAGTCACAAAAACGGTTAAGGGGAAAGAGGTGAATATACTCACTTCATTAACAGACCCAATGCGTTTCCCTAAGGCTGAAATTGTTGACCTCTATAGTGATCGGTGGGAAATTGAACTTGGTTATCGAGAAATGAAACAAACCTTACTGAATAGTCACTTTACGCTACGCAGCAAGAAACCTGAGATGATAGCGCAAGAATTATGGGGCGTAATGTTGAGCTATAACTTGCTCCGATACCAGATGGTGAAAATGGCGCAGAAAAAATCTGGGATATATGCAAAACACCTGAGTTTTACGACGTGTGCTATTAGTATTATTAACCTTATTCATACAATGTTTATAGAAAATGCAGGACGGATACCTAAATCAATAGAGCAATTACAAGCTCAAGTTGAATATCACATATTGCCGATAAAACGGGAGCGGGCGTATCCGAGGTGTGTGAAACCAAAACCCAGTAAATACCCCAATAAAAAAAGCCAGTCAGCTGTTAACTGACTGGCATTA
>NZ_PJAV01000034.1:0-1431 GCF_002836695.1 Pseudoalteromonas sp. 78C3 | reverse complement strand
CTAATGCCAGTCAGTTAAGCTGACTGGCATTTTTCTTTTTATGGGGATACTTAGATGGTTTTGGCTTAACCCATCGGGGGTATCTTCTATCCTCTCGTCTAGCTGGAAGCTTAAATAAGACCAGTGTATTGAGTAAGTGCTGCCAGTGTATTGGAATGTTCCCTGGACTCATTATAGATACTGACGAGAAATACTGAATGACAGCCATCGAACTGCTAGAGAAACTAAGCTGGTTAGGCCATATCCCTGTAACTGTCGCCGCCATCGTCATTATTCTTCGTATTAAATTATAGGCGAGTAACACGCCCCATAGCTCCTGACGCACCATGTCTGGACGCTTGCTTCTTAAATGGTATGCGCTATCAAGCATGGTTTGTTTGATTTCTCTAAACCCAAGTTCTATCTCCCAACGATGACAATATAATTCAACAATTTCATTACCTGGATAACGCAATCTATCCGTCATCGAGGTTAATATACGGTAGCTTTTGCCCTTTATTGTTTTACTGATTAATCTCGCTTTAATCGTTTCAGGAACATCGGGAAAGTTTTTTTGTGCATGCTTTGTTGTTTTCAATTCAATGATATGGTCATTTTTACCCGCGCTGGAGATGATTTCATACTGTAAGTCGGGCCTTGCTGGTATCAGCCAGTGCCTCATCTTCCCAGTTTGGTGCCAACGATTTAACAGGCCTAAAGAATAATATCCTTTATCAAACATAGTCAGTGAATTATCTGGTGTACGTTCAATTAAACGCTCAGCTAATTTCATCTCGTTGGTTTTATAGTTATCAAACTCGCTACTGAGCAGTTGATGGCTGGTCAATTCCATATGACAGACCATGCGTATTTGAGGAAAGGCTGTATCACCGTATTGGTTGCTACCAGAAGAGAAGGCTTTACGATTATCAGGCGTGTCGGCTGTTCGCCACACAACACCGTCAACAGCTAATAGGTTCAAGCCATTCCATGTTTCGAATGACTGTTGCTTATACATTGATTGAGCAGATTTATTGAAAACGTGTTTAACGGAATCATCACCTAACCTTTGTCTCGCTTGTACCATCGCACTTGGAGCAACGAGTTGGTTCTTGCCAGGTAACATGATATCTAGCTTATTAGCGATATTCCAAACCGATTCTTTTCGAAACAATGCCATGCCAATAACTGACCACAAAACGGCCTCAAGCGGTAACCTTCGCTTACGAACGGTTGCAATCCCAGCTTGTTGAAAACCTTGTTCAATGATTTCAGGGTCAAGAATTTCTGATAATTTTTCAAAGGTATGGTATCGGCTGCTTTCTTCAAGTGTTGCTTGCAGTGCTTGTTCTATATTCACAAAAAAATCCGTAGTTAGTTTCCTAACTACGGATTTTGCATGATCGTTTGGATCGGTCAATCGGTCATTTTCTTAACTGATCGGCATTAGGC
>NZ_PJAV01000033.1:0-1668 GCF_002836695.1 Pseudoalteromonas sp. 78C3 | reverse complement strand
TGAATTAATTGAAGCTCCATTTCTTCAATTTTTGCGTTTCTTTTAGAAATACCAAACATATAAAAACCTTAAGGAGTAAATTAGTACAAAAATTAGCAAATTAATGTGATATCAATATGTAGCTGTACTGTAAATATAAGCTTTAAATAACCTTTCGGCTAATATTTAATATCTTATATATATATGCTTTATAAATAGTTTTTTTATTTTATAAATGTTAAGTAGTATTTTCTTCTAATTAACATTTTAAAAACCTAATAAAACCACTAATTTATGCATGACTCTGTACTTTTTTTAACTTAAAATAGCGCCCTCACAGACTACCCTCTCACACCAAAATTTAAGCATACACATAATATTTCCTATTCAAGATCTATTGTGCAGTTTCATTTTTAAAATTAAACCTTAAGGGATCATCTATGACATCAGATGTAACGTCGGCATCTAGTCAACTTAACAGAACCGCTATTTTACTCGTATTAGCGCTAGGCACATTTATCTTAGGATTATCTGAGTTTTCGATGATGCCTATGCTGCCACTAATTAGCGAAACATTTGGCTCAACGCCATCACAAAGTGGCTATGCAATTAGTGCTTACGCCATTGGTGTTGTAGTGGGCGCCCCTATTTTAATGCTTACCACTGCTAATATGAGAAAGCGCAAAGCATTGCTCATATTTATAAGCTTAATGTTTGTCTCAAACGGATTAAGCGCGATGGCAACGTCGCTTGAGCAGCTTGTAATATTTAGATTTTTAAGTGGTTTACCTCATGGTGCATATTTTGGCGCGGCTATTTTATTAGCATCGGATATTGCCCCAAAAGGTAAGCGTGCTAGCTTTATGTCTAAGGTGTTTATGGGTTTAACTGTGGCCACTATTGTTGGTGTGCCTGTTGTAACACTTGTGGGTCAAAACCTTAGTTGGCGGTACTGTTTAGCCGGCGCTGCAGTGCTTGCATTTATTGCTTTTATTTTTGTTTACAAAGTAGTTCCAAATATAGATAACGCTAAGCCTTCTAACTTACTAAACGAGTTTGGCGTACTTAAAAACAAACTGGTTTGGTCTATTTTGGGTATTGTAATTATTGGCTTTGGCGGGGTGTTTTGTATTTATACTTACATTGCCGACACCATATTAGTGGTAACAAAAACAGCCCCGTATACTATTTCTATCGCAATGGTAATGTTTGGTATTGGTTGTACGCTCGGTAACTATGTACTGGGTAAAGCTGCCGATAAATCAGCAATTAAAACGACTGGCCTTGCGCTTGTATGTACCATTGTATTTGCCTTTGCTTATGTAACGGCAAGCCATAATATTTGGGCTCTTTACGCAGTGATCTTCTTTATTGGTTGCAGTGTGGGCTTGGCTACGCTGATTCAAACGCTTTTAATGGACGTCGCACCCGAAGGTCACGCTATGATTGGTGCCTTAGTACAGTGCGCATTTAATACTGCCAATGCTATTGGTCCTTGGGTTGGCGGAATAGCAATAGCGCAAGGTGCTGCACCTAATCAAACAGGTTACGTAGCAGCTGCATTATTTTTAGGTGGTTTGGGTATGTGGCTACTAAGTTACTTACAACTAAATAAACAGCAACCAACAGCGCAAGCCACTAATTAACTTGAGTTCAGATTAATTTAAAATACAAAAAGAGCCGCTAATT
>NZ_PJAV01000032.1:0-1721 GCF_002836695.1 Pseudoalteromonas sp. 78C3 | reverse complement strand
TAACAATCATCTGTGTGGACACTACGAACAAATAAGTTCTAAATCGTATAAGGAGGTGATCCAGCCCCAGGTTCCCCTAGGGCTACCTTGTTACGACTTCACCCCAGTCATGAATCACTCCGTGGTAAACGTCCTCCCGAGGGTTAGACTATCTACTTCTGGAGCAACCCACTCCCATGGTGTGACGGGCGGTGTGTACAAGGCCCGGGAACGTATTCACCGCGTCATTCTGATACGCGATTACTAGCGATTCCGACTTCATGGAGTCGAGTTGCAGACTCCAATCCGGACTACGACGCACTTTAAGTGATTCGCTTACTCTCGCGAGTTCGCAGCACTCTGTATGCGCCATTGTAGCACGTGTGTAGCCCTACACGTAAGGGCCATGATGACTTGACGTCGTCCCCACCTTCCTCCGGTTTATCACCGGCAGTCTCCTTAGAGTTCTCAGCATTACCTGCTAGCAACTAAGGATAGGGGTTGCGCTCGTTGCGGGACTTAACCCAACATCTCACAACACGAGCTGACGACAGCCATGCAGCACCTGTATCAGAGTTCCCGAAGGCACCAAACCATCTCTGGTAAGTTCTCTGTATGTCAAGTGTAGGTAAGGTTCTTCGCGTTGCATCGAATTAAACCACATGCTCCACCGCTTGTGCGGGCCCCCGTCAATTCATTTGAGTTTTAACCTTGCGGCCGTACTCCCCAGGCGGTCTACTTAATGCGTTAGCTTTGAAAAACAGAACCGAGGCTCCGAGCTTCTAGTAGACATCGTTTACGGCGTGGACTACCGGGGTATCTAATCCCGTTTGCTCCCCACGCTTTCGTACATGAGCGTCAGTGTTGACCCAGGTGGCTGCCTTCGCCATCGGTATTCCTTCAGATCTCTACGCATTTCACCGCTACACCTGAAATTCTACCACCCTCTATCACACTCTAGTTTGCCAGTTCGAAATGCAGTTCCCAGGTTGAGCCCGGGGCTTTCACATCTCGCTTAACAAACCGCCTGCGTACGCTTTACGCCCAGTAATTCCGATTAACGCTCGCACCCTCCGTATTACCGCGGCTGCTGGCACGGAGTTAGCCGGTGCTTCTTCTGTCAGTAACGTCACACATGATGGGTATTAACCACCACGCTTTCCTCCTGACTGAAAGTGCTTTACAACCCGAAGGCCTTCTTCACACACGCGGCATGGCTGCATCAGGCTTGCGCCCATTGTGCAATATTCCCCACTGCTGCCTCCCGTAGGAGTCTGGGCCGTGTCTCAGTCCCAGTGTGGCTGATCATCCTCTCAAACCAGCTAGGGATCGTCGCCTTGGTGAGCCATTACCTCACCAACTAGCTAATCCCACTTGGGCCAATCTAAAGGCGAGAGCCGAAGCCCCCTTTGGTCCGTAGACATTATGCGGTATTAGCAGTCGTTTCCAACTGTTGTCCCCCACCTCAAGGCATGTTCCCAAGCATTACTCACCCGTCCGCCGCTCGTCAGCAAAGTAGCAAGCTACTTTCTGTTACCGCTCGACTTGCATGTGTTAGGCCTGCCGCCAGCGTTCAATCTGAGCCATGATCAAACTCTTCAATTAAAAAGTTTTATGTCTTTCGACAGCTCAATGAATTCTGAATTTATTTTAATATCTTTCGATATTGAATTGACTGTGCCGAATAATTACCGAAATAACTATTCTGTTGGTCACTCAGTTTTCAATTGAGACTCTAATTT
>NZ_PJAV01000031.1:0-1987 GCF_002836695.1 Pseudoalteromonas sp. 78C3 | reverse complement strand
TGATTGAAATATTGCAAAGGAAAACACCCCCAATACTTTTTCAATGCTTTAATTTCAGACTTAATTACAGCAATATCTTTTTTATCCGTAGATTGCTTAAAACGCTGCACATTTGCTTTGTACCTATAATTAAATTTAATTAAATAAAGGCACCGAATTTTTTCCATAACTGTATGTTTTAATAACTGTAACATTTTCATATTGCTACCTTTAAAATTCACAAATAGCTTGTCTCATTTTGCCATTTTTAGTTCTAATAAAATCATTAACTACAGTTATAGTGACTTCCATTTTATGGCCTAACCGCTCTTTAATATTAGTAATTAGCTTTAAGCGTTCAGAGTCGATAAAATCTGAATTACAAGTGACTAAAACTTCTATTTTCATTAACTCTTTTTGGATGAATTGAGTACCTAATAAACCATTAACCCCTTTAGGTATATGATTTAGTATATGTACCTTTTGACCATCTTCAGCGACTAAGTAATCGCCAACCCGACCTTCTATACTCTCAACAATAGGGAATACTCTTCCACAAGCACATGAAGTTTTATCCGATAAAATTACATGATCACCCGTTTTATAGCGTATTAATGGGTAAAGTGAATTATTGTAATTAGTGCCTATTATTTCTGCTCTTTCCTTACCTTCTTCAGTTTTTCCTGCAGGGACTAATTCTACATGGGAATAGTCTGTTAATATGTGATAACGGCCATACTCACAACTGCCAATAGCCGCAACACGTTCAAAAAGGCCATACCAATCAAATACTGTACATTTAAATCTTTTTTCGACTAATATTTTATCTTCTTTTGCCAAAGACTCCGATGAGGTAACTATCGACTTCAATACACCCGGATAATATAAATCATTAGTATCTAAGTATTTTGCGAGTGTAACTATTGAAGATGGGTATGCTTGAATTATTTGCGCATCAAAATCAGCCATTGCTTTAATATAACTAGATAAATGCTGCTGACTCATATGAAATGAAGAAAGCATAATCATGTTTTCAAAATAAGAGTAACGCCAAAATGGCGCTTTTTTTTGATTTAAAGGAACAATCATATCCCCTCTTATCCATGCTCTTTTATCACCATCCTTAAAGCCAGCCCAAGCCATCATCCTGTTGACGAATGCTTGCTCAATAACTACAGACTCCATATTCTGTAAGATTGTCAAGGGAGAGCCTGTAGTCCCACTAGTTGCACCTTTAATTATTGGTCCATTTCTTTTTGAAGATAAAAACTGGTCTTTATTTTCATTAATAGTTTTTTTATCTATAAAAGAAAAATCGTTTATTTCTTTTGCATTCGTTTTATAAAACTCAGTATTTTGGGTCGCTTCATTAATTATTTTTTTTTGCATTTTAGTTTGGTAACTACTTAATGCGTTAATATCAAAATCGTGAGTCATCAGTTCACTAGTAAGCTTTGCGCACTCTTTATTCTCACGTAGTTTCTGCCTTATGAGAGCTCTAATACTTAATAAAACATTTTGAACTAAAATAGGGCTTGATTGATATATTTTATTCGTAAACATTAATAGTAGTCCTTTGGATTAACGTTCGATTTAATTATTCTACCCGGTATACCAGCAACTACACTATTGTCTGGGACGTTTATAACTACAACGCTATTAGCTCCAACAACACAATTATTGCCAACTTTTACTTCTCCCAAAATTTTAGCACCTGTAGCTATAAAACAGTTATCACCAATAATGGGAACATTTTTCGATTTAGATTTCCCGCCAATAGTAACATTAGATCCTATGACACAATTTTTGCCGATAATGGATCTTTTATGTATTACTACCCCTATTCCACCATAAGCGAATATAGTGTTACTACCAATTTCGCACTCTGAAAAAACAGCACTATTGTGGAAAATACGAATTAAAGCATTAAATAACTTTGGTAAAAGTGGGATTTTGTTTTTATAAAACCAAGAACCTATTTTATATAACTTCATTTTTATACTTCCTT
>NZ_PJAV01000030.1:0-2041 GCF_002836695.1 Pseudoalteromonas sp. 78C3 | reverse complement strand
AATTATGGGCAACTAATTTTATTAAAGCTGTTACTCGTCAGCGCGATGCTGTTACTAGGTGCATGGCATAAGCTTTTTTTAGTCCCGCAAATCACTCAACAACACCATATAAGTATATTAAAACGCTCGATCACTGTTGAAATATTAATTGCCCTATTTGTACTTATTACAACAAGTGTATTTACCACACTTGTTGGTCCGCCTATTTAACGATTAATAAAAAAGGAAAATGTATGTTAATTAAATCCTCTAATTTAAAAATTTTATTGCTACTAATTTTTAGCGCTGTTAGTTCTTTTGCTGTGAACGCACACACCCATGAAGAGCACACAAAAAAAGGCTGGGTCTTTGTTAATGTTGATAGCGAAGCTGCAAAGGCAGTTAGCTTATTTCATGCATCCCTAAAACAAGGCGATGCCAAAGGTGCCCGTAAATTACTGGCCGACGATGTCGTCATTTTTGAAGGCGGAATTGTTGAGCGTTCTGCAGATGTATACGCGAACCATCATATGATAGCGGATATGAAATTCTTAAGTGCAGTTGATAGTGAACTGCTAGAGCATCAAGTTCACACAAATGGAGACATAGCTTACTCAATTTCAAGAAGTAAAACTCAAGGAAAGTATAAAGGGAAAGATATTAAGTCTACGGGAATGGAATCAATCACATTAAAAAACACCGATAAAGGTTGGAAAATCACTCATATTCACTGGTCTAATTAAGGAGTTAACAATGCGAGTAATCTACATTACCTCAGCGTTTTTTTTATCATTAACTATGTCATTTTCGGCAATGAGTATCGAAAAACAGCATAAAACATCAATAATCTATGAAAATTCAGAAAAACCTGAAATTGAGCTTACCGTTTATAAAAGTAAAAATTGTGGATGTTGTAATAAGTGGATTGCTCATTTGAGTGAAAACAATATTCAAACAAAAGCAATTAACGTTAATGACATGGGGTCGATTAAATCTCAGTATCAAATAAAACCTAATATGCGCTCATGCCATACAGCCGTGTCAGCCGATGGATTTGTATTTGAAGGTCATGTTCCCGTTAAACATATAAAACAGTTTTTATCTGGGCAACACGCTCCGCACATTACAGGCTTAAGTGTACCAGCCATGCCTATTGGCACTCCCGGAATGGAAATGGAGGGTATATTTCACAAATATAATATTGAACTACTCACTGACAACTCAAATGAAGAAACCTACAGATACATAAGTAAATCCAGCGAGCAATTTTAGCCTAACGGCATAATTTTTGATTTAATTGTTAAATACCCATTTTACACAACAGGAAACACTGATTTGTGAGCTTGATAGTGTAAAAATTACTCACATGTAAAAACAAAATACAAAACTTTTAAGGAGCAATACAATGTCACACTATTCAAAATTTTTTTTAATGATAGCAACATCCACAATAACCATGTTTGTATTGATGTATTTGAACACCTACCAACTTAGTCATGTTTATTTTAGTGAAACTCGTACTTATATGGCGCTTTATATGGGAGCCATGATGGCAGTGATAATGCTACTTTTCATGCTCAATATGTATAAAGATAAAAAGAAAAATATAACAGTACTCATTGCTAGTGTTGCCGTATTTGCAGGAAGTTTATTTTTAGTTCGCTCACAAGTGACTGTTGATGATAGCTCATGGATGTCGGCGATGATCCCACATCATTCAATTGCCATACTCACCAGTGACAGGGCAAAAATCAAAGATAAACGCGTTCAAAAGCTTGCTACAAATATAATTGAAGCCCAAGAGCGAGAAATAAAAGAAATGCAATGGCTCCTAAAAGATATAGAGCAAAACGGCATTGCACAAACCAATGCTCAAGCACAATTAAGAGCTGTTCCAGATTTCAATTCAAATAAATAAATAAACCGCATAACATAAGGAGTAAAGCATGAGTAAATCAGCCCAACTTTTTAGAATGGCAACAGATGAGCATATTTGTCCGTTTGGTTTAAAATCAAAAGACCTACTAGAGCGAGAGGGATATACAGTTGATGATCAGCTTTT
>NZ_PJAV01000168.1:0-81173 GCF_002836695.1 Pseudoalteromonas sp. 78C3 | reverse complement strand
AGAGATAAAAATTAGCTTGTTATTTAACTGAGTCAGCCAAACCTATACGTAACTAACTTGAATTAAGATTTAGTTTTAATGTATTAAAAGGAAAAGTATGTTTTTAGATTTAACTGTAAATAAAGAGCTTAATGTTTATTCGTATTTAGTTGGCGGGATCAGCCCTCGTCCAATTGCATGGATAAGTACATTAAGTAGCGACGGTGTGGCTAATATTGCTCCTTACTCATTTTTTACAGTAGCGAGTTGTAACCCACCAGTATTGAGTGTGACGCAAGTAAATCCACGCGATAAACCAAGTAAAGATACATTAATTAACTTATTAGCGACTAAAGAATGTGTGATTAACATTGTGAGTCATGAGCAGGTTGAAAAAATGAATCAAAGCTGTGCTAATTACCCTAGTGATGTTAGTGAGTTTGATGCTGCAAATATAACTAAAATTGATAGCCAAATGGTCGCAGTGCCGAGTGTTGCTGATTCAAAAGTACGCTATGAGTGTAAGCTACGTGAAGTTATTACTATTTCAAGCGAGCCCGGCGGCGGACAAATGATGTTGTTAGACATAGTGGGTATTTGTGTTGACGATGAGGTGTTTGTTGACGGTTATATTGACCCAACACTTTTAGATGCGGTAGGTAGAATGGGTGGGGATTATTATGCAACCACTAAAGACAAATTTGTACTTAAACGACCACAAATTTAGTCTTATGTTTATTCTTCCTTAGTTTGTGCACATTGTTTGCACTTTTACTTGTTAACTTTGTTTTATTAAACGTTAAAGTAAAGGTTCAAACATTGAAAACACTTCTTAAAACAAAAGCCGCTAATGCAACTAAGTTATTTGCGTTAAGTGCGCTTTGTATCGCTTTAAGCGCATGTAATAGCGATTCAACAAGTACTGCAACAGACGGCGAGACAGTCAGTAATAGTGCTCCAACGGTTGATGCTGGTATTGACCAAACTGTTAATGCGGGCGATACCGTTTATTTAAGTTCAACAGTTGAAGATGATGGCGAAGTATCTGTTAGCTGGTCACAAACATCAGGCACTACCGTTAGCTTATCTTCAAGTACTGCAACGTCTACTGAGTTTGTTGCACCTGAAGTTTTAACCGATGAAGCACTTGTATTTGAAATCAGTGCAGATGACGGCACAAACGATGTCGTTGTAGATACAGTTATAGTTAATGTTATTGCTTCATCAGACTCAGATACAGTTGATAATAGTGCAAAACTTACCAGCTGGTTAATTAACAACGATACAACCTCTACTTATATACAAAACAATGGCGCAGTGGTTGAAGATGTTCAATCAGTTGAGGTTGTTACTGTTTCTGAGGAAGATGCTGACGTTGAATACATGTATGTGCAAACAACTGACATTCCTAAATATGACTTAACGCTTACACAAGACCAAGTAGACGCGTTAAATAACCGCCCGCGTGCAGCTACCGATTTTTATAACGGTGTAACCTCAGCAGTAGTAGGGCAAACCCTTTCGTTTGGTGAAGATATTGGCTATAACAGCAGCACTGAAAACTGTGATGACACAGGCGGCGCAGGCTATTGGCCTCCAGGACCAGGTTGCCCAACAGAACAAACAGTTGAGGCGTATTTTCCGATAACACCTACCGATTTATCTGACACTGAAACTTGTGAAACAGGTTTAGGTACAGTTGGCTTAATGGTTAATGGCACCAGTATATTTAACTGGGGCGATGGTATGAGCTACGGTAATAATATTTGGTATACATTAGCGCCCATTGCTGAGCAATACGATGTTGATGTGTGTGGCGGACATGCTGCTAACGGTGAATATCATCACCATTTTTACACTAGTTGCTTAGCTGATTTACTTGAAGATGATGGCGATGCGCATTCACCTATTTATGGGTTTGCAGCTGATGGCTATCCGCTTTATGGTCCTTATGAAAGTAACGGTCAACTTGCATTAAGCGGCTGGGAAATGCGTGATTATGGCGCGTCAGAAAGTGAAGGTGGTTGTGGTACTGAAGGTGAGCGAAGCTGTACTTTAGTCGATCAATACGATGTTAGCCAAGGCACACAAACAAGTGATGCAGGTCCTGCTATTGGCGCAGAAGTAACGACGCTCTCTGGTAATACATTAAATGCCGACGATGGTTATTACTTTGAAGATTTCTACTACGCACAAAAAACAGTAACCGGTGCTCAATTAGATGAGCATAACGGCCACGATACTAACGATGGCAAGGGTTATCACTACCATATAACACTAACGTTAGACAGTGATGGTAAATTACAGCCTTCTTTTCCTTATCAAATAGGGCCTCGTTTTAAAGGTCAATTAGCCGATAATTCAATTGGTCGCTGTGATACGGGCGAAACAATGGGTCCACCACCGGGAATGTAAGGAGTAACTATGCGTTATTTTAAATACGCATTGATCCTAACTACTGCTGCGCTATTGAGCTTTAAGCTCTTTGCGCAGCAGGAAATGATGGATCATAGCCATATGCCTATAGCAGTGCCAAGTGATACGCCAATCCCGGCATTAAGCCTTAAGTTATTAAAAGATAGTATGTCGGGTTATAACTTAATTTTAGATACGCAGCGCTATGATTTATCTGTACCCCCTGAGGGCGCAATGAACATGCAGCAAATGATGAGCGTTACTACAAACGATGACACGGGCTTTTTACAAGGTCATGCTCATTTATATATAAATGGGGTTAAAATACAGCGAATTTACGGACATGCATTGCATTTACCTGCTAACTTATTTAAAAGTGGTATAAATACCGTATCGGTTACTTTAAATAATCATGGTCATATGTATTGGTCCGCTCAGGGCAAAAAAATAGTTGCTACGCTGTATGTTAACGATCAAACCAAAGAGTTTATAACATACCGATTTGAAAGCTTTCCTAGCAAGGTTGAAAACACGCATTAATGAAAATTCATAATAAACTTTTTTTAATACTATTTAGTTTTACCTTTAGTGTTATTGCAGGGCTAGTAGTACTTATACAATGGAGTATAGGGCAAGGCGTAATTGATTTTGTTAATGCAAAAGAAGTAAAAGCGCTTGAACCACTTGTTGTGCAACTTGCAAAGCAATACGAAAAAACCCCCTCATGGGAACGTGTTGTTGGCAATGGCGAAAATTTTAGAAAACTTATTGAATCGCAGTTAGAAAATAGCCAGTTTTTACCTAGGCCACCAGAAGGTCCAGGCCCCAGAGGGGGAATGATGCGACGGCCGCCACCCGATCATATTCGTTTAGGGGGAGAGCGCCGCCTACCACCTGAAAATATTGCTCACTACGCTTTGCTTGACGAAAATAAGCAGCGAGTAGTGGGTAGATACCTCAGCGATTTAAAATATATAACAACCCCAATTACAGTGGGCGATAAAACAGTGGGTTACTTAGCTGTATCTAAAAGAGATAGCTTGGTTGATGGTTATGAGCTTGATTTTTTACAGCAGCAAACTAACTACTTATGGTTTATTGCTTTAGCCGCTGTATTGCTTACATTGCTAGTTACCTTTTTATTGTCTCGTCACTTAGTTAGCCCAGTAAAGCAAATTGCTAATGGTATGCATCGCTTAACGCAAGGTAATTACGAGACCAAACTTACGCTTGAGCGAAAAGACGAATTAGGCCAATTAAGCGAAGATTTTAATATCCTTGCATTTACACTCGCTAAAGACGAGCAAGTGCGCAAACGCTGGCTAGCTAATATTTCTCATGAGCTTAGAACGCCAATGAGTATTTTGCTCGGTGAACTTGAAGCTATGCTACTTGGCATACGTGAGCCTAATGCAAAAAATATTAACTCGGCTAACGACGAGGCGTTGCATTTAAAACGCTTAATAGATGATTTGCATATGCTCAATAGCGCAGAGTTAGGGGGTATGCATTACACTATGCAACCTACTGATATGGCTTTATTATTAAATACTATTGAGCAAAAATATCAGGTTGTGCTTGAACAACATAATATAAAAATTTACTTACTAAATAGCGCTAAACATATAACTGTACAAGCAGATAAAACCCGACTTTTGCAGCTGCTCGATAATATTTTAATGAACGCGGTGCATTATGCACAATGCACAACTATTTCATTAACGGCTAATAATATAAGCATTAAAGGGCAAACCTACTTAGAGCTTATAATTGAAGATAATGGCGTAGGTGTAGAGCAGTCGCATTTATCGCATTTGTTTGAGTATTTATACCGAGTAGATAGTTCGCGTAATCGTCAAGAGGGCGGTTCGGGCTTGGGCTTATCTATTTGCCAGCATATAGTTAAAGGCCATAATGGTGAAATAGCTGCTGAAAAAGCCACTTTAGGCGGTCTTGCTATTATTATTAGATTGCCAACTATTTAGTTTATAAAAATAAAGTTGAGGTTACTTACAGAGATGCCTATGAGTGAACAAATACTGATTGTGGAAGATGAAGTAAAGCTGGCTAACTTAATGAGTGACTTTTTAAGTAGCCATCATTTTGTTACTCATCAAATACATCACGGAAATGAAGTATTACCTTGGCTTGAAATTAACAGGCCGAGCGTAATTTTGCTCGACATAATGCTACCAGGTCAAAGTGGTATTGAACTATGTAAAGCAATCAGGCGCTTTTCAAATGTGCCTATTATTATGGTATCGGCAAAAGTAGAAGAAATAGATAGGCTGCTTGGACTTGAGTTAGGTGCAGATGATTATATTTGTAAGCCGTTTAGTTATGCTGAGCTGGTGGCGCGAGTTAAAGCTATATTAAGGCGATTAAGTAGCGCAAGTGATGTTACAGAGTCAACAATGAAGCTTGACGAGAGCACCTACAGCGTAAAATACAAATCAAGCAGCATAGAGCTAACGAACTTTGAATTTCAGCTATTTAAACCTTTGTTTAACAACCCAAATCGTATTTATTCGCGCGATAGTTTAATGGACACTATGTACGCCGATCAGCGTATTGTGAGCCATCGTACTATTGATAGCCATATTAAAAAGTTGCGTAAAAAACTAGATGAAGTGACACAAACTGAAAGTGTTATTCAGTCTGTTTATGGGGTTGGCTACCGATTTGTGCACCCGCAGTAAGAGGTATTAGTGAGCTATGACGATGAGTTACTCATCATCGTCAGCATTTTTAATTCGCTCTAAACGGTCAAACTCTTCGTATTCGGCAGCTTGAATTTCATCAAGAATAGAATCTACATCAGCAAGTTCATCGCTGTCTTCAAATTCACCTGTAAGCGTTGAATTAGGCGTTAAATTGGCCTCTTCAAATAATGCCCACATTTCTTTAGCGTATTGAGTTTTTAGTATGCTTGGCGCAAATTCACCATAATAGCGGCGTATGTTATTTACATCGCGTGCAAACATAGCTTGTGCACTGTTATTTGCTGAAGCGTTAACTGCTTGCGGTAAATCTATAATTACAGGGCCGTTATTATCTACAAGTACATTAAATTCAGATAAATCGCCGTGTATTATACCTGCGCAAAGCATAAGCTTAATGTAATGCATCATGAGTTTATGCTGCTCAATCGCTTGCTCTTCACTAAAAACGACATGTCCAAGTTGAGGGGCTACGTTACCGTCCTCGTCCGACACGAGTTCCATAAGCAGCACGCCATCAATACAAAAATAAGTATCAGGAACACGTACACCCACGCCAGCTAAACGAGATAACGCATCAACTTCGGCATTTTGCCAAATCTCTTCTTCTAATTGACGGCCATAGCTAGAACGTTTACCCATAGCACGCGCTTGGCGTCCACCACGTACTTTTC
Source organism: Pseudoalteromonas sp. 78C3 (assembly GCF_002836695.1). Lineage (NCBI taxonomy): Bacteria > Pseudomonadati > Pseudomonadota > Gammaproteobacteria > Alteromonadales > Pseudoalteromonadaceae > Pseudoalteromonas > Pseudoalteromonas sp. 78C3. The sequence continues at coordinate 75,385 of NZ_PJAV01000168.1, read as the reverse complement.
GGCCTTCTTGGTATTGTGCCGCTTTTTTAAAGCTACGTTTAACCGCGTCTTTATACACTTTCGCACAGCGAATGTGCTCACCACAGCGGACAATAAATACATCGGCTTCTTTACCGCTCATTAGTCGGCTTATAACTTCGTCAATAAGGCCATCATCAACAAGGGGTTGTAGGCGTTTAGGTATTTTCACAGATTGCCTGCTAAGTAGGGTTGGTTATTAATCATTATTTATGAAAGTGCTCTGTATTTGTTTGTTTAATTGGCTCAAGCAGTATATCAGCTTTGAGAATTAAGGGCAGTAACACTACTGCCTGAGAGTAATTAATCGTATTATTTTATTAGCTTATATATTGATTGCAAAGCAATCAACCAGAACTTTTTAAATAAGTATTTAGATTACTATTTTTTATCCAAATAATTTATTACTTCCTTATTATTTGCACATTGTTTGCGTTTTTAAAGCGTAAGCTTAGTTTAATTCTTAAATACGAGGTTATTACTATGAAGCATTTTTCAACTCTTGCCACTGTGGCAATATTATCTATTGCTTTTTCAGCTAATGTAGCTGCTCGAGGCGGTGACAATCCTCCTGAAAAACCTGATTTTTCAACTATTGATACTGATGGTGATGGCGTAATTAGCTTTGAAGAGTTTAGTGCTAAAAAACCGCCACACGGCGATGCACAAACAATTTTTGATTCTATAGATGCCGATGGTAATGGCGAAATTAGTGAACAAGAACTTAGCGATCATAAACCACCTCGTCGTGAACGCTGAAAGGATACTAAAATGATTAATAGTATTAACAGTAGTTCTGCGAGTTTTATGCCGCAACAAAGTAGTCAGGCTGCAAAGCTAACAACAGAGCAAAGCGATTTTGTTAAAGAAACGCTTGCAGAGTTTGACGCTGAAAACTTAACCGAAGAAAACGCGCAAAGTATTCAAGCGGCATTTAAAGAACAAGGTATTGAACCAACAAAAGAGCTTGCTGATTTAATGAGCGAACTTGAGTTTGATGCTAAAAGCATTGGTGATGCAGGACGAGTGGAAGGTCAAAGACCGCCACCGCCACCGCCGCCACAGAACTCATTAGAATCAGTAGATACAGACGAAGTAGTCAGCTACTTAGATGAGCTATTAACTGAGTATTCAAGCCAGTTGTCTGATGAAGATAAAGAATCAATCCTTGCATCAGTGCAAGAGAAGTTTGGTTTAAGTGAAGGCGATTCACTGCTAAATGTAACTGCTTAGGTGTTATAACTTAGAGTAAAGCTGACTGTTACTCGAAAGTCTTAAGTCCAAAGCCCAACGGTTAACTCTGTTGGGCTTTTTTATTGGCTTAATTTAAGCGTGTTTCTATTTTGCTGGTGCCATCTTCTTCGGTAAATTTAAATACAAAATCTTTTTTACCGTCTTGGTTTATATCTACTAGAAGAATATCTTTATTATTTTTAGGCAGCGTTAGTTTTAATTTTGTACGCTTATCATTTAGCAGTGAGTCTTGCTCTCCGTAATAAATATACAGCGTTTTTTTACTGTATTTGTATACTGCGTCAATATAGCTGTCGCCGTTAATATCACCTAAATATAGGGCTGGCTCGGAATCATCGCCGTTCATTCCCACTTCCATTTCTAAATCAAGTTCTATACTCGATTTATTGGCAAATGAGCCGTCGGGTTGCTGCTTATAAAGGTTCATTTCTACATCTACATCAGTACTGCCACCGCCCAATGCCATAGACGCGATAGTACCTAAGCCAATATCTAAATCCATTTTTTGTAAATCAATTAAGCCATCATTATTAAAATCAGTTTTGAGCAATAACTCACTAGGGCCCTGTGTTTCAAATAAGGTAATGGGCGTATTAGTAAAGCCTTTAGCACTTCCTAGGTACAAAGTATGTGCTATTTTTATATCTAGCGAGTCCATACCTTGCGTAGGCTTAAACTGTCTGGTTGTAAAATCTAGAAATCCGTCGTTATTAATATCAATAATTTGCTTTATTTTGCGAGTTTCGCCATTGCTTAGCTCGCCTAATTCGATGTTAAAATCAATTGAGGTGAGCTTTTGCTCAAAGCCTTCTGAATTAGCAAGTAGTACATCCGCTCCCAAGTCATTTGAAAAAACCAAGTCGTTCAACCCGTCGTGGTTAAAATCAATAACAACGGGTTTATTGTTAATATTAACTTCCAGAGAAAGTCCTTTTCCTGAAAAGCTACCTTCATACATAGGTGTTTGTTTAAATTTGTTAGGCTTAAAGCTGCCATCTTTATTTTGAATATATAAAGTACTGCTTGCTAACCCAGGGATGAAAATATCGCTTAGACCGTCGTTGTTTGCATCGAAGACAAAGTCTACTTTTTCAAATTTATCTATTTTTAATTGATTTAGAACCGACTCATAATTAAACAATAGTGTTGGTTTACCAGCTTGGGCTTTGTATACGCCATCACTTGTTAGTACGAGTGCTTGTTTATCGGTAATGTTAGCAAGTGTAGCCACATCAAACCCGATGGCATTTTTTGGTAAAGCAAGTTCACTACTTAGTGATGTGAGTAAATTAATGGCTTCTAATTGTTTTGATTCTTTATTATATGCAAATAAAATCTCTGAATCGGTTGATACTAATTCATCCGTTGTTTTTATTGCCATTGTTTGAGCTATAGCGCTAATGGGGGTAAGTAAAGTGATGAGTGAATAGCAAAGTGGTTTTATCATGCAAATTCCTTTTTTATATTTAGTTGTATAGTTACATTTATATCATTCACTTATATAAGCAGCGTCAGCGCGTAACTTTACGTATTATCCAGCGCTGGCGGTTTGCTAATTAGCGTAAATTTAAACGTAATATACATATGTAAGTTGGATTATATTTAGCCTACGCTAATTACTATGTACAGGGTGTAAGTAATTGTAAGATTATGTTTTAAGGAGGGCTTGTTGACCTTTAAGGATTGAAATTTGTTCAACCCAAGGAAGATTTAATCGCGGCGCGAGGTTTGTAACCTAGTAACAAAGAGTCAATCTCCCCTAGGCAGAACCCTTCGGGCAGCGAATGTTTGGTATTTATGCTGCGTTATCGCCTATTTATGGGGAATAACCACACTACATAGGCTCTGCATTGCCTAAATACCAAACAGTATGCTGCAAATTTAACCTCGAAAGATAAACAAGCCCTAATAAGAAAGGTAGTGCAAAACTCATATGGCAGTTAAGCGCTTTTAGCGGGTTTTGGTTATCAAAGGCACAGCTTATTTTGCTCATTTAAATAAGCATCTACAAAATCTACTTCTATCGGTTTTGAAAAGTAATAACCTTGCAGGTGAGATACACCAATATTAGTAAGCGTGTTTGCTTGTTCAATAGTTTCAACGCCTTCGGCAACAACAGTAAAATCTAAAGATGAGGCCATTTGTACAATTGCATGAATAATACTTAACCCTCTTTTATCCATATTTTGAATAAAACTTCTGTCTATTTTTACTATATCTACACCAATATCAAGCATGCTTGATAGTGATGAGTAGCCAGTTCCAAAATCATCAATTGAAATACAAAAGCCTTGTTTTTGTAGTGCTTTAACGGCTGTCAAAAACGTGAGTTTATCTTCGGCAAATACTGATTCGGTAATTTCTATATGCAGATCTTTAGGCTCTACTTGATGATTTTTTACTATTTTTAATACCTTAGTTACAAAATCTGGATCTTGTAATTGGATTACCGATACATTCACGCTTACTGCAATTTTCTCCGGTAAATGATTGAATTTTTTTGCTTGTATACATGCTTGATTTATCACCCAGAGGCCCATTTGGGTTATTAACCCGTATTGCTCGGCAATAATTATAAACTCATCAGGGAAAATATTTTCACCGTCTAGTTGCCAACGTAATAATGATTCGAAAGAGGTTACTTTTGATGTTTTGCTATCTATAATTGGCTGAAATACTAGCCTTAAACTGTTTTCTTCTATAGCACTGGCTAACCGTCGACTCAACAGGTACTCTCTTTCTTGTTTTAATTTGAGTGAATCGTTATAAATATTGATGTTACCTTTAGCTATGCGTTTTTGGTGATACATCGCAGTATCAGCAGAGCGAATTAAGGTATTTAAGTCGTTCCCGTGCTCAGGGTACATGGCAATTCCAATAGTTGCTGATACCCATTTTTGATATTTATATGTTTCATGCTCGGCGCTAATGCTTTGAAGCACTTTATTAGCAAACTCGATAAGCTCAGCTTGATTTTGATAGGTTGCTAAAATTAAAAACTCATCTCCGCCCCAACGGCATTTATAGAGTTGTTGGTTGCATACATTACTAATTCTCAGTGCTATTTCTTTTAATACTTTATCGCCTACTTTATGACCCAACGAATCGTTGATTTGCTTAAAACCATCTAAATCTACAAATAATAAAGCAAAGGGTTCTTTAGGATTATCTGCTAGTTGTTTGTTTGCATTTTTTAAAAATGCGGTACGGTTTAATAGATTTGTGAGTGGATCGGTATTCGATAAGCGGTAAATTTCTTCAGTGCGTTGCTCGACCTTGTTTTCCATTTCATTAAGCAGCTCTCTGTTTTGGTTTTTTAGCTTGATTGCACTGTGTGTAAATGTGGCTGATTTGTACGAAGAGGCAATCATAATTGTGGCAAAAGTTAAACCTAATAGCCCCAATATGTGATGGTAGTGATCGTTTGAAAGCGTTAGCAAAAAAGAGTAGGGGGCCAATAAAGTAAAGCTATATAAAACAGCTGTAAAACGACTACCAGACAGCAAATTTGCAGAGCCACCGGCAAGCGCTGATAAAATAGCAATGGTCGTAGTAACTTCCACCGTAGATGAAGTGCTATGAAACCAAAGAGCATAGCCACACCAAGACACGGCTGTTGATATACAGCCAATAGCAAAGCGATTTAGATAAAAATGTGTGTTGTAAGGTTGGCGAGAATTTTGAGCTTTCAAAAAAAGCCCTACATCAATAATGCGTAAAGTAAGCACGCACATCATTATGCCTAACCAGACTACTTTATCGTGGTTGGTTTTCTCATTAGTTATATCAAAAGCAAATACCAAAGCAACGCTGACTAGTACAGAGACTGCAATTCCGGAAATAGCATTCGAGTATAAAATTTTGAGCGCTTCTTTTCGCTCATTATTACTTAAATTGTTATATGGCACTAATTAAAACCTTTTTCAAAAACAACCCCTAGGAAATTAAGTAAACCATTTAGCAAATTACACTAATGCAATACTGGTAATACAAAGAGCTTAATAAGCCTTTACGCAGCTAAATAAAACTTTAATGTAAAAGTAAATATAGTTTACGGGAGGGATAAAAAAAGTTTAAAAAGTAAAAAGGCCCAAAATAAATATTTATTTTGAGCCTTAAAATTATCAAGCAGGTTAAAGTGTTAACGACTTTACTTGCTGTTCTATAGATTTAACCTTCGAAATCGCTATCGTTATGGCGCTCTGCCATTTGCTCTTCTTCAGGACCCCATGTGCGATTTACGCGACGACCACGCTTTACAGCAGGGCGCTCTGATACTTGCGTAGCCCAGCGTACAACATGGGTGTATGAGGCAACATCTAAAAACTCTGCTGCATCATATAAAGCTCCAAGCACTAACGATCCGTACCACGGCCAAATTGCAATATCGGCAATTGAGTATTCATCACCTGCCATGTATTCATTTTCGCTTAAATGGCGATTTAACACGTCAAGCTGGCGTTTAGTTTCCATGGTAAAACGGTCAATAGGGTATTGCATTTTACTTGGTGCGTAGCTATAAAAATGACCAAATCCGCCACCTAAGTAAGGCGCTGAGCCCATTTGCCAAAATAGCCAGTTACGACACTCAGTTTTAGCTTTTAAATCTTTAGGTATGAGTACATCAAATTTCTCAGCCAAATACTGTAAAATAGAACCAGATTCAAAGATGCGAGTAGGCGGCGTGGTTGAATGATCCATTAGCGCTGGGATTTTTGAGTTTGGATTAATATCAACAAAGTCAGATCCAAACTGATCGCCATCACCTATGTTTATTAAATATGCGTCATAGTCTGCATCGGTGCAACCAAGCTGTAAAAGCTCTTCAAACATGATTGTAGCTTTTTGGCCATTAGGTGTCGCAAGAGAATAAAGCTGAAATGCGTGCTCACCAATAGGTAGAGTTTTGTCATGAGTCGCGCCTGCAATTGGGCGGTTAATGCTGGCAAACTTACCGCCACTTTCACTTTCCCACGTCCATACTTTTGGTGGCGTGTATTCGTTTTTATCACTCATAAATAACCTCTGTTAGATGAAATACATATATGGTAAATGTGGCCATAAAAAATTAATTAAAGGCCCTAATACTTAATTTACCGACCTTTTAATTTATCGGCTTTTGCTAATCTATAACCTAAAAACAATCCGCTTAGTGCTCCAAATAAATGGCTTTCAAACGATACATGATAGCGCTGGGGTAAAACACCCCATATAAAACCGCTATAAAGTATAGCCACTACAACAGCAATTATAATTGATTTTAATGAGCGTCTTACTAAGCCGTAGCATAGAATAAAGCCCCATAAACCATATATAACACCGCTTAAACCAACATGTATGTTACTGCGCCCAAATGCCCAAACTAACAGTCCACCAACTAGAGCGGTAAAAATAAATACGTTATAAAAACGTTTTACGCTGTACTGGCAAATTAGCCAACTTAACACTACAAATGGGATCATATTACTGGCAAAGTGCCACCAGCTACCATGTAAAAAAGGTGCGCATAGTATGCCAATTAAGCCTTGGATACTGCGTGGATATATGCCTAAACCATTTAGGTTTATACCAGGTAGGCTATTGATCACTTGTAGTACGAAGCAAATAACAACAATACTAAAAATTGCGAAGCGGGTACTAGTTAGTAATGACAGTGTGGTTGGCTTGGTTGCCATATAATCGCCCTAATTGACTTTAAGAGTTGCCAGTATAGGAATTGTATTTGCTAATGAAAAGCAATTAAAAAAGCACAGCATAAGATGCTGTGCTTATTTTTAATTTTTACTCACTATTAACCTAGTTTAGTTAATAGTTTTTTGGCTGCTAGTTCAGAGCTTGCTGGGTTTTGACCGGTAATTACTAAACCATCTACTAGCGCTAATACGCCCCAGTCGTCAGTTTTTTGATAATCGCCGCCTTTTTTAATTAGCTCGTCTTCAACTAAAAATGGCACGATATCGGTAAGTTGCACTGCAGCTTCTTCAGAGTTAGTAAAGCCAGTTACTTTTTTACCCGCTACTAATGCATTGCCGTCTGTATCTTTAACATTTAAAAATGCAGCACTTGCATGGCATACCGCAGCGACAGGCTTTTGCTCTTTTATAAAGCTTTCGATAAGCGAAATTGAATCTGTGTTGTCAACTAAATCCCATAATGGACCGTGACCGCCTGGGTAAAATACAGCGTCAAAATCGCTTGAGTTCACTTCACTCAATACTTTAGTGTTTGCCATAAGTGTTTGTGCTGCGCTATCGGCGTCGTAACGTTTTGTTGCATCTGTTTGAAAATCGACAAGTGTACTTGTCGGATCAATGGGTGGTTGGCCGCCAGCTGGAGACGCTAACGTTACTTCAACGCCTGCATCAACAAATGCATAGTAAGGGGCTGCAAATTCTTCTACCCAAAAACCTGTTTTTTCGCCAGTGTTACCAAGCTCTGCGTGAGATGTAAGAACCATAAGTATTTTTTTAGACATTGAATATATTCCTTCTGATGATTTGAATTAGTTTATCTTGCTTACCAATTACTATATGCACTAAAAGAGCTTTAAACAACGATGATAAATTTAACTTTATTGGTTTAATAATTGATACAATAGAGGGGTTGAATTTAAAACACGCTACGGAGCACATATGAAGGTGTCGTTTGAGCAGTTAAAGAGCATGGTCGTATTTGCGCAAATTGTAGAGCAGGGCAGCTTAACCGCTGCGGCTAAACAGTTAGGTCTTACGCGAGCAGTAGCAAGTTATCATTTAAAAAAGTTAGAAACCCAACTTGAAGTCACTTTATTAAATCGCTCAACTCGTACCATGGCGCTGACTGAGGCGGGCATTGCTTATTATGAGCGTTGTAGAATAATTACCGAACAAGCTAATGCAGCTAACCAGCAAATAGAAAATATAAAGAGTGAGCCACAAGGTTTACTTAAAATTAGCTGCCCTGTTAATGTGGGAATGCAGCTAATTGTGCCCGCAATAAATACGTTTAAGCGCCAATACCCTAAAATTAAAATAGACTTACAGCTTACTGACGATGTGGTTGATATTATTAAAAATGGGTTCGATTTTGCAATTAGGGGTGTGGCACTGAGTGACTCCAACTTGCAAGCAACCAAGCTGACTACAATGAGCACTTGTATTTGTGGCGCGCCGGATTACTTTACACATTTTGGTAAACCTAAAACACCTTTAGAATTGGCAGATCATCAATGGGTGGTTTATCAGCTAGGAAGTAAAACTTTAACACTTTCAAAAGATGGCAAAAAACACGACATTACAATGCAAGGCGCCTTAAGTACTAATAACGCAGCTGCACGTACTGCCTTTGTAGAAGCGGGGCATGGCATTGGGCGTATTCCGCTTTACGATGCGTGGCCTAAAGTACAAGCTGGGCTACTTGAAATAATATTAGATGATTATAAAAGCAAAGATATTGAACTGTACGGGGTATTTCCGCCAGGAGCTGCGGGATCTAAAAAACTACGATTATTTATTGATTACTTAAAAGCATATTTTGTGAAACAGCATACCGCCTTGGGTATGCTGAAAAGCGTTTAATTATTTTTGCTTTTTAAATATTTATAAAGTTCGGCTAAATAATGCCACCGCTTGTTGATACATATTTATCGCAAGGGCTGCATCGTATCGCTCACCTTCATCACGCATAAAGGCATGCTGTGCGTTAACTTCCTGCCACTGGTAATTGATGCCCGTGCTTACACATTGTTGGTATATTTTAGCGCGGCCTTCTTTTGGCACATGCGGGTCTTGTTTACCCCATATAAAGTGAATTTCGCCTTGTATATCAGCCATACGCTCGAATGAGTTATTCCCAGGTTGCGCAAGTAATGTATTGCTGTGAATATCAGTTGCGTATAAACAAAAAGCCGCATTAATTTCAGGGTTTAGTGCCGCTCTGTAAGCTAAGTGACCGCCAATACATACGCCCATTGCGCCGACGGTGCCTGTGCAATAGCTTTGTAATCTAATGAAGTCGATCATAGTTTGTGTGTCACTGTCGTGATGCTCAAGTGGCTTTGCCCACTTGTCGGCATTGCCTTTGTCTTTACCTGTATCATCATAAGCAAGCACAGTGCCCATAGGATTTAACTCGTGAAACACTTCCGGTACTAATACCACAAAGCCATGGCTTGCTAAAATAGCTGCGCTGCGTGCAATAGGTGCAGTTTGCTGAAAAATTTCAGAATAAAAAATAATAGCAGGGAACTGCCCTTGCGCCTGAGGGCGATATACGGTTGTTCGCATTAAACCTGTAGGTGTTGGCAAGTCTGCGTTATGTTGTTGGATTATCATAAAAGCGCTCAGTTAAATAAAATTATATATAATGATATGGTAACTGAGCGCGATAAAATAAACGACTTTTGTCGTTGAGTATTTATACCAACCAGCATAAATCTTTGATCAATTTAACGAATTAAATTTCACTATAACGTCGTTAAAAATTTTTTATTTAGAACAACTAGATAAAAAAATTTTTGCCTAGTTCTAGCGTAATTTTCTTAACGTTAAATAGACCCCATATATAAGCAGATTGGTATTAAATACTTGCAGGCATTTTATTACAACTAGCGTAATAACTTACGGTAGCCGGCCAATCTGAAAATATAGCCATTACACCCACGTCTTTTGCGAGTACATCAACGACCGTCATCATATCGCCATCGTTATCTATAACATCAGCAATTGATTGATAGTAATAACCACCACCTTCATTAAGCGGACCTGAGCGCTCAAGGCTCCATGCAATAAGCTCTAAACCTGCTGCTTTTGCGTCAATTGCGTATTGTGATGGCATGATATTATTTTCGTTATCTATTGTTAGCATCATCCAAATTGGAGGGGCTAAAATTTTAACGCCGTCAGCCACAAGTTCATCCATACCCGGTTGCCATGTTTGTGGGTTACTTGGATCAAATCCGGCTTCACTGTCGCGACCATCTAGGTATACGCTTTTATCTGCAAAGTCAGGGTTAGTGTTAATCCAGTATTTTACGTCTTCAAGGTTAAACGATTGCGGGTAAACTTTTGAGGCTGGCACATTCATTTGTGTGTACTCGTCTAGCATTTTTTGCGCATATTGCTCTTGCGTCATTCCATTAAATGGCATACTTACTTGTGGCGATTTAAGTTCAGGAGTCATTTTTACACCCAACTCATTAAACAGTGCAATGCTTTGTTTATGGGTCATCAAAGTGCCGTTGGTGGCATATAAATCAGTGCGCCAACTTGGTGTACCATCCATGTAATCGGCAACGGTAGTTGCATTAGTGTTTGCACCATCCATTTTACCTTCAAGGGTTAAAAATTCCGCTAAGCTTATATCGCTGGTACAACATTTTGCAGAAGCAGCAATACCGTTAGCGGGGTCTGCTGGTGTAAATGGCACACTGCATTTAGCTGCAAGCTCAGGAATGGCTAAAATATTAGTTGTGGTGTGTAAGTCGCATTGGGAGTGGCGACATACTAGTTCTTTATCGTTTGTAAATGTAACATCGCATTCAACAATGCCTGCGCCCATTCTAGCTGCAGCAATGTAGGCTTCTTTGGTGTGCTCAGGATATTGCATTGATGCACCGCGATGACCAATAGAAAAGTCGGTGCGATAAAAAGGACCTTCACTGCATGACTCTAATTGTGTTTTTAAAGCGCTGTCGCTCATATCATTGACTAAATAATACGGACGAGTGCCTAGTTGAATATCTGGTGCATCACCGTTTGGTACTTCTACAATAACAGGCGTAGGTACTTCAACAATCTCAACTTCGGTGTTGGTAACAACCACTTCTTTTTCTACTATTTCTACATCGTCGTCGCAGCCAGCAAGTGTGGCTAACAATATACAGCCTGTAAGTAAGGTAATACGTTTCATTGTTTATCCTTAAAAAGTAAAATTTGTACTACCTTAATGATTATTAATGACAATTTAGCTACAAGTTTATTAATTTACTTTTTTATTAAGTATTTGATTCACTAATAATGCACCTAACATTATAGCTGCACCAATACTTAACCTAACTATGTCAGCATCTCTGTTCCAAATAAGCACGTTAACAATAATCCCTGCTGGGATAAGTAAGTTATTCATGACTGCCAGAGCTCCAACGTTAACGAGTGTTGCGCCTTTATTCCACATAAAGTAACCAAGGCCTGATGCAACAACCCCTAAATAAATCAATATGCCCCACTGAGTAGAAGTGGTTGGTAATTTATTTGAATTACCAAATAATGCATAACAAATTGTGGCAATAATAAGTGCGCCTATAAAAAACCATCCAAATACGGTTTTATCATCAAGCTTATTGTTCATCATTAAGCGTTTATAGGTTACTTGGCCTACAGCAAAACTTATGTTCGCACCCTGAACTAATAATAAGCCAATTATGAAATTGCTATTTAGGTTTTCGTAACGAATGGTAATTGCACCAATTACAGCAATAAGTGCGATTATAAAAAAGCGTGGGTTAAAATGTTTGTTCAATGCATCATTTAGCAAGGTAATGTACAAAGGAGTCATTACTGTAAATAGCAGTACTTCGGGGACGCTTAAAAATAAAAAGGAGTGGTAGTAAAAGCTATACATAACACCAAGTTGTATAGCGCCAATCAGCATGAGCTTTAAGGCTAAAGGTTTAGGTGTTTGTTTAAACTTTAAAAATGGTAAAAATACGAGGGTTGCTAGTGCTATGCGAATTAACACACTAAACCATGCATCAACCTGACCTGCTAAATACACGCCAATTAAACTAAATGAAAATGCCCAAAGTAAAGTTACTGCAAATAAGTACCGCATAGCCGTCGTCTTTAAATAATTAATGGCAGCAGTTTATCTGTTATAAATTAATGTATAAACAATAAAAGCCCGCAAGCGGGCTTTTATAAAAGTGAGCTTAATAAATTAAGTTATTTATTCAACTAAACCACGGCGCTTAAGTAGTGCGTCGGTAGTTGGTTTTTGACCTCTAAACTCAATGTAGCTTTGCATTAAGTCGCGGCTGTTACCTTTAGATAGGATTTCTTTACGGAACTTGTCACCATTTTTACGGGTTAAGCCACCGTTGTTTTCCATATGTGCAAAGGCATCTGCTGCAAATACTTCAGTCCACAGGTACGCGTAGTAACCTGCTGAATAACCACCTGCAAATGTGTGGCTAAAGAAGTTTGATTTATAACGCGGTGGTACAGGGTAGTAAGCAATACCATGCTTTTCTAGCGCGTCTTGCTCAAACTTTTGAACGTCAGTAATTTTCTTATCAGAACCAAATGAATGCCATTCCATATCAAGTAGTGCTGCTGCTAAATACTCAGTAGTGCCGTAACCTTGGTTGAATTTTTGCGATTCAAGTACTTTATCAAGTAAAGCTTGTGGAATTGGCTCACCTGTTTTGTAATGTTTCGCATAGTTAGCAAGAACGGTTGGTTCAATCATCCAATCTTCATTTGCTTGTGACGGAAACTCAACAAAGTCACGCGCCGTTGCAGTACCCGCTAGGCTTGGGTATTTAACATCTGAGAATAACCCATGTGCAGCATGACCAAATTCATGGAACATAGTAGACACTTCGTCAAACGTCATTAGCGTAGGCTCGCCTGCAGCAGGTTTTGGAATGTTCTGCGCATTGTAAATAACAGGTTTGGTGCCTTTTAAGCCGCTTTCGCTAACGTATGCACTCATCCATGCGCCGCCACGTTTGCCTTCACGTGCATATGGGTCTAAGTAAAATAAACCAATAGCGCTGCCATCAGCGTTAAATACTTCGTATACGGTTACATCTTCATGATAAACAGGAAGATCTTTACGTTCTTTAAACGTAATACCGTACAGTTTGTTCATTGCAAAGAATAAGCCATCGTGAATAACCGATTGCATTTCAAAGTATGGTTTAACAAGTGCTGGGTCTAAGTTGTACTTTTCTGCACGTACTTTTTCAGCATAAAAAGTCCAATCCCATGGTTTAAGCTCAAAGCTTTCGCCTGAATCGTTAATCACTTTTTGAATAGCGGCTGCTTCAATCTTTGCTTTTTCAACTGCTTTTGGTGCTAGGTCATCAAGGATGCCGTAAACGTTATCAGTTGTTTGTGCCATACGCGACGTCATTACATAAGAAGCCCAATCTTTGTAGCCTAAAAGCTCTGCTTTTTGAGCGCGTAGGTTGGTTTCTTTAATAATAATAGGGCCGTTAGTTTTTGCTGCACGGTTTGCAGAGGCTTTAAAAATTCGCTCACGTAGGTCGCGGTTTTCAAGGCTGCTTAAAATTGGTTGTTGCGTTGTGTTTACCAAAGTGATCATGTAGCCGTCTTTGCCCGCTTTTTTAGCTGAAGCTGCAAGGCCTGCAATCTCGCCTTCAGAAAGACCTGCTAATTCACTTTTATCTGTAACTACAATAACGTCTTCTTTAAACGATTTTAAAATGTTTTGTGAAAACGCAGTAGATAGCTGAGCTAGCTCTGAGTTAATTTCACGCATTTTAGCTTTTTCAGCGTCATTTAATTTAGCACCTGCTTTTACAAACTGCTTGTAGTAAAAATCAACTAGGCGTTTATCTTCTGCGTTTAATTTATCTTGATTGTCGTAAATTGTTTGTACGCGCTTAAATAATTCACCGTTTAAGTAAATATCATCTGAGTGAGCAGATAATACAGGCGCCATTTTTTCATCAATACGCTGGTATTCAGCATCTGAAATTAAACCAGATAAGTTATAAAAAGCAGCCGATACGCGATTTAATAGCTCCCCTGACAATTCCATTTTAACTAATGTGTTTTCAAATGTTGCTGGAGCAGGGTTGTTAGCAATGGCTTGTACTTGTGCCGTGTGCTGTGCGATACCTGCATCGAATGCAGCTTCGTAGTCTTTTGTACCAAATTTATCAAACTCTGGTGCCATATATTGCAATGGGCTTGGCTTAAATAAAACATTGTTTGCGTTCATGTCTTGCACTTGTGCTGCGCCTTCTTTTGCCATGTTTTGTGTATCGTTAGATGAACAGGCCGATAATATTAAGGCACTAGCAATAGTAGTGGCGATCAGGGTTTTACGCATAATAACTCCATAGAAAGATTAGCCGGAATAGGCTTTGCGAGTCGAAAAACCTAGTTAACTTATCAAATTTTGGCGTTTATACAATAAAGTTTATCGGTATTAAGGGGGATTTGAACGCAAATTAGCTAATATTTAGCTTTAAGGGAGGTAAAAGTAGCTCTAAAAGTAAACACCTGAGCTACTTAATAAGTCGTTGAGTCATAATTGCTTAGTTATATCCAAGTACAAATTTTCTCTCAGAGCCAAAGTTGCTAGGTTGTTGTTGGCCAAACTCTTTGTTGATAGATGCCAGTGTTTGCTCTTGTTCTGCAAGAAGGCACAAAATTTTATTTCGGTAATCTAGGCTGCTTTCAAATAAATGTAAGTCTACCTGCGGCTGCAAAGTAGCGAGTCTTTGATTTAAAGTAAGTTGTGTCATATGTGATCTCCAGTGCTTGTACACTATTTATATAGCACTCGGTGCAATAAAGAGTTAATAAATTGTTCATAAAAAGTATATTGAACTTATTAACTTGGCGTTTTAGTTATATTATGACTGCTAAACTTACCCAACACTGAACCGCTTTCACTTTATAGCGATTTAAATTTGAAGCGCTCCTTTGCTTGTTTTGGAAAATAAATGACCTTAGAACACATAAACCAAATTCTTGCCTTTGTTGTATTTAGTTACAGCGATGTACACATTACCGTAGCAAAAATTATTAAAGTGCCTTTAATACTTTTCGCTATTTGGTTTATTGTGACGCGTATTGGCAAGCTAATAACAAAAACATTATTGGCAAAAAAGTTAAGCCAAGATGCCGTGCATTTATTTACACGTATCTACTTTATTTTAAGTATCGCTATTTTAATTTTTACATCTTTAGAAGTATTAAGCATACCGCTTACTGCGTTTGCTTTTGTTTCAGGTGCAATAGCCATTGGTGTAGGCTTTGGTGCTCAAAATATTATCAATAACTTTATTAGTGGCTGGATACTAATGTGGGAACGCCCTATACGTATTGGTGACTTTTTAGAGGTAGGCAATGCAAAAGGCGTGGTAGAAACAATTAATACTCGCTCAACGCGTATTCGCCGAAATGACGGCGTACATATGCTTATTCCTAATTCTCAATTGCTCGAAAATACAGTAACAAACTGGACGCTAATAGATGGCAATGCACGCTCATCGGTCAGTGTAGGTGTTGCGTATGGATCAGACGTGATACTGGTTAAAAAGCTTATTCAACAAGTGCTTGATGATCATGAAGCAATATTGGCTAATCCAAAGTCATCGGTGTTATTTGATGACTTTGCAGATAGCTCGCTCGTATTTAACGCTATTTTTTGGGTGTGCGCCGAGTCTGAAACCATGCTTAGAAAAGTACGCAGTGATATTCGTTTTAGTATTTACGCTGTATTTGAAAAGCATGATGTAGTGATTGCTTTTCCGCAGCGTGATATTCATATCGACGGTGAAATTGCATTTAAGCGCTCATAGCTCAAATATGGTAAATATTAAAAGTCGCTCTTGGGCGGCTTTTAATAAAAACACAGGTGTTTCTATTTTAGGTTAACATGTAAAACAATCCCTTCTTCCTACTCCATTTTATTAAATTCAATAAAGGACATATGTCCTTAATATTAGAATTTCGCATCTAAATAGTGATAAAAACACGTGATTTTGTAGTTAAATGTTGCAAAAAAGTTTCTAATTATGTCTATATTTATGCAGTAAAATTGTCACACAATGGTATAATCTTAATCGTTCGTTCAGCCTTATAACATCGTTTTTGTACTCTCGGTAATAAGGTCCGCGCGCATGACGCAAGTCGCGAAAAATTGAACGAGCCCGCAATGAATACATTGCGCAACACAAAAAACCGTTGAACAAGAGTGCACAAAAAAGGTTAAACCCAACATGAAAGCAATGAAAAGATCTACGTTAGCTACCCTAATCAATGCAACGTTGTTCTCTGCAGTAGCAGGTACTTCATTTTCTTCTTTAGCTGCTGAAGAAAAAACAGCTAAAAAAAGTAATCAACTAGAAGTTATTCAAGTAACAGCTCGTAAACGTGTAGAAAACGCTCAAGAAGTACCAGTAGCAGTATCTGCTCTACAAGGTGATAACCTTGATGCGTATAGCTCAGCTGGTATGGATATTCGTTTTTTAAATGCGAAAATTCCAAGTTTATCTATTGAATCTTCATTTGGTCGTTCATTCCCACGCTTTTACGTTCGTGGTTTAGGTAATACCGATTTCGATTTGAATGCATCACAACCAGTATCACTTGTTGTTGATGAAGTCGTTCAAGAAAATGCAATTTTAAAAGGCTTCCCAGTATTTGATGTTGAACGCGTAGAAGTATTACGTGGACCACAGGGAACTTTATTTGGACGTAACACGCCGGCTGGCCTTGTTAAGTTTGATACTGTTAAACCAAGCCAAGAATTTGATGGTTATGGCTCTGTTTCATACGGTAGCCGTGGCGCTGTAGACACAAGTGGTGCTGTAGGTGGTGCTTTAACTGACCGTTTATCTGCTCGTGTTTCATTATTATGGCAAGATAAAGACGATTACATTGATAACCAAGCTCCAGGCTTTGAAGCTAAAGACGAGCAAGGTGGTTACACTGAAAAAGCGGCACGCGTTCAGTTTTTATATGAAGGCGATGATTTTACTGCTTTATTAAACTATCACACACGTGATTTAGATGGCTCGCCAATTGCCTTTCGTGCAAATGTAATTAAAACGGGTACTAACGAGCTAGTAGATAATTACGAAAGTGATGTTGTTTATCAAGATGCAGCATCTCGTTCTACTCAACAAGTAGAATCTGAAGGTGCAAGCTTAAAGCTTGAGTGGGAACTTAAAAATCACACAATCACTTCAATTTCTGCATGGGAAAGTGCTGAAATATATTCGCGCGCTGATATTGACGGCGGTTACGGTGGCTTCTCAATAGATGACGTTCCAGTTGCTATGGGACCTGGTTTTATTCCTTTCTCTTCAGAAAGTGCTGATGGCATTCCAGATCATGACCAGTTAACGCAAGAACTACGTTTATCTAGTAACTTTGATGGTGATTTAAATTATCAAGTAGGTGTATTTTACTTTGATGAAGAACTAACGATTGAAAACTTTAGTTATGACACTTCAAATAATGGTGTTTTAAATGGTTATGTTCGCCAACAACAAGACACAACTGCATGGGCTATATTTGGTTCTGTAGATTATACTTTTTCAGATGATTTAAAAGTAACAGCGGGACTTCGTTACTCTGATGATGATAAAGATTTTGTAGCTGATCGTACACTTAGCCCAATTGGCGGCGGTGCATTACTTGTAGGGCGTGACGTTAGTGACGACCATGTTAGCTGGGATTTATCTGCAAATTATAAAGTAAACGATGATGTTAACTGGTACGGCCGTGTAGCAAATAGCTTCCGCGCACCTAGTTTACAAGGTCGTATTTTGTTTGGTGATGATGTAACAACAGCTGAATCAGAAACTGTAACATCGTACGAAACAGGTATTAAATCAGACGTGTTAGATGGCCAAGGTCGTGTTAACGCGACTGTGTTTTATTACACAATGGACGACCAGCAACTTACCGCTGTAGGCGGTGGTGCTAACTTTAACCGTTTAGTTAATGCTGATAAAACGACTGGCTATGGTTTTGAGTTAGATACGCAGTGGGTATTAAGCGATGAGTTTAATGCAACGTTTAACTTAAGCTACAATAAAACAGAAATTAAAGATAACGATTTAGCTGTGGCTGTTTGTGCACAATGTACGGTAACAGACCCGACTTTCCAAGTAGCAGGTGCGTTTGGTCCTGAAGATCGTGCAATACTTGATGGTAATAGCTTACCGCATGCTCCTGAGTGGATCTCTAACTTTACGCTTCGCTACACTAAAGAACTTGCCGATGGTAACTTTTTCGCAAGCGGTGATATTTCTTATCGCAGTAAAATCAATATGTTCCTTTACGAATCAGTAGAGTTTGAAGGTAAAGAGCTTATTGAAACAGGTTTGCGTACAGGTTACACATGGTCTGAAGGCGATTACGAATACGAAGTTGCTGCGTTTGTTCGTAACTTATTTGACGAGCAACAAGTTATTGGCGCTGTAGATTTCAATAACAATACGGGTATTGTTAACGAAGAACGTTATGTAGGTGCTGAGTTTAAAGTTAGATTTTTCTAACTAATAGCTAAAAGTATTTATTTTAAAAGCCTGCATTGCGCAGGCTTTTTTATTTGTATAACCCCTTTTAGAGCTGCTAAAGTAGCGCCTAATTGGTTTATTTAAAGAGAAGAGCAATGGCTGGATTTTGGAATTACCGTGTAATTTTTTGTGAAGCAACGAAAGATGAAGCAGCGCAATATCAAATACACGAAGTAGAATATAACCTGAACGGTAAAGTGACTAACTGGTCAGAAACAGGCGCAGCCCCTTTTGGTACAACACTTGATGAATTGAAAGATGACTCAGATCGTTTAAAAACAGCATTTGAAAAGCCTGTACTTAAAGTTATGCGTAAAACGCGTGGCTATGAGCTTGTTGATGTTGATACGGGTGAAGAAGCAACGGGTGAGCCACCAGCTGGCTTAACGCAATAACAACAATTTAATAAAAGGTGCTTAAGGCGCCTTTTTTATTGTCAAAATTTGGCTTAGGTTAAATAAGGAATGAGGATGACATTAGAAGCAGTATTATTTGATATGGATGGCACATTAGTTGATTCAGAAAGCATGCACTTTGTATGTTGGAGTAAACTACTTAAGCCTTATGGTGTTAGTTATTTAGAAAATGATTTTTGTCAGCGCTTTTCAGGACGACCCACTTTAGAAGCTGCAATCGAGATTAAGCAAGAGCATAACTTATCAGTAAGCGCACAGTTTTTAGCGGATGAAAAATACCGTTTATTTGGCGAATATGTAATAACACATTTACCACCACTGATGCCGTTTACTGAGCAAACGTTGAAAGCTGTAAAAGCGAGTGGCTTAAAAATGGCGCTAGTCACGGGCAGTGCTAAAAGTGAAGCTATGCCAATACTTAAAGGTTTAGGATTTTATGAGCTGTTTGACACGGTGGTAACAAAAGACGATGTAACTAATCCTAAACCTGCTGGAGACCCATATTTACTGGCACTTAAGCAGATAAATATACAGGCAGGCAATGCAATAGCCGTTGAGGATACATTTACCGGCGTTACGGCGGCCAACAACGCCTTGTTACGTGTTGTAGCCATTGCTAATAGCCACACAAAAGATCACGATTTTAGCCAAGCTACCTATAAAATGAGTAACTTAGATGAGTTTTGGCAATGGGTGCAATCTCAACTATAGTTTAAGCCAACTTTTACTTGCTTAGATGCGCCAATGTTTACTATTAAATACCTGTTTTTAATTGTTGTTGTACTTTTTACGCAATGTATAAGTGCAGCACAACCCTCTGTTTTACTGGCTAAAGTATATAACGAAACTAAACATTACGATGTAAATAAGTATTTAGTCAGTGAAAAATATGATGGCGTAAGAGCTATATGGACCGGCACGCAGTTTGTTACTCGCAAGGGCAATATTATTAATGCGCCGAGTTGGTTTACAGCGCCATTGCCAAATGTATGGCTTGATGGTGAGCTATGGACCAAGCGTGAGCACTTTTCTAAGCTTAGTGGCATAGTAAGAACTAAAAAACCTAATAATCATGATTGGCAAACTATTACTTATAAAGTATTTGATATGCCAGATGAAAATCTGCCTTTTAGCACTCGTTATAAAAACTATAATGAGCTTATTACTAGCCTAAACTCGCCGCACATTAGCGTTGTAGTTCAATATAGCTTTACTAATAATGAGCAGCTCACAGAATATTTTGAAAACATAACTAAGCAGGGCGGCGAGGGCGTAATGCTACATTTGGCTAGTGCTAAGCACAGCAATGGTCGAAGCAATGCATTACTAAAATTAAAACCTTATTTAGATGCAGAAGCGGTTGTGATTGCGCATTTACCAGGTAAAGGAAAATACCAAGGTATGTTAGGGGCATTAAGGGTAAAAACAGCACAAGGGCAGGTGTTTTCTATTGGTACTGGATTTAGTGATGCAGAACGCTCCACGGCGCCTGAGATAGGTAGCACTGTAACGTACCGATTTCATGGATTAACAAAAAACGGTTTACCGCGTTTTGCTAGTTTTTTACGAGTAAGAGATAGTTTATAACATTTATAATTTTTACAAAGTGTGCTAAATTGCGCGGCCTTTTTGGTAATGTATGGTGAAGTATGTTTGTAGGTTTTGATTACGGTAGTTCTAATTGTGCTATGGGTGTAATGAGCGAGGGTAATGTTCAATTAGTACCGCTAGAGCAAGGAAAACATTACTTACCGTCTACACTTTACACTCATCACAGTGCCTTGGTTGTTGACTTTGTTGCTAAGCACTTACATGGCACAGCCCATGAGCATGACTTTTTAACACAGCGCCAAGCATTATTAAATACCTTGCCTCGTATTAAGTCAGACCTTGATTTACAGCCTTCAGATGAAACCCTATTTATTGGTCGTGAAGCGATTAGCGAGTACGTGCAGTTCCCTGAAGAAGGCTACTTTGTTAAGTCTCCTAAATCATTTTTTGGTGCAACAGGTTTAAAGCAAGGTCAAATTAACTTTTTTGAAGATATCGCAACCGCGATGATCTTAAAAATTAAGCAACGCGCTGAGCTCTCTTTAGGTAAAACACTTACACAAACAGTAATTGGTCGCCCAGTAAACTTTCAAGCTGTGGGTGGCGAGCAATCAAATCAACAAGCGGTCGGTATTTTAGAGCGTGCTGCTAAACGTGCTGGTTTTAAAGACGTAGAGTTTTTATATGAGCCACTTGCTGCGGGTATCGATTACGAGAGTGATTTAACTCAGGATCAAAAAGTACTCGTTATTGATATTGGTGGTGGTACAAGTGACTGCTCATTTGTACAAATGGGCCCAAGCTTTAGAGGAAATAGTCAGCGCGATAGCGATTTTTTATCTCACAGTGGTAAACGTGTTGGCGGAAATGATTTAGATATTGCTTTGAGCTTTCATGGTTTAATGCCGTTATTGGGTTTAGGCAGTACGTTTAAATCAGGTCTACCTTTGCCTAATCAAGCGTTTTGGCAAGCGTGTAAAATTAACGATGTAAACTTACAAAGCCAATTCTATAGTGAAAGCCATACCCGAGAGCTAAATACACAATTACGTGATGTAAGTGCACCTGAGCTTTATAAGCGTTTAATACATTTACAGCAAAACAAGCAAGGTCATCAGTTAGTACAGCAAGGTGAAGCGGCTAAAATAGCACTTTCATCAGCTAGTGCGTTTGATTGTGATTTAAGCTTTTTAGATAGTGGGCTGAATAAAAATGTATCGGTAAGCGATTTAGCTGTTGCCGTTGAGAGTAGTATTAGCCAAATAGTTACTTTAGCAAAACAAGCAATCAGCGACGCTGCGACCACGCCAGACATTATTTACTTAACAGGCGGTAGTGCACAGTCACCATTGATTAAAGCGGCTTTAAGTGAGCACTTAGGTAATATAAAAATGGTTAACGGGGACCACTTTGGTAGTGTAACTGCTGGCCTGACTAAATGGGCCAGCATGCTTTATAAATAACCTAGATTACAATTGAGGTTTAAAGATCTATTTGTCGGGTTGCGAGGTATTTTTCGTAATCTGGCAATGTACGTTCAAGCTCTACATCCATAAGCGGTGAGCTTAATAACATATCTGCACTCACTTCATTACACGCCACCGGAATATTCCAAACAGCGGCTAAACGCAGCAGTGCTTTAACATCAGGGTCATGAGGCTGTGATGCTAATGGGTCCCAAAAAAATATCAAAACATGTATCTCATGTTCAGCTATTTTAGCGCCAAGTTGTTGATCGCCGCCCATAGGGCCACTTAATAGCTGAACTACATCAAGTCCCGTGGTTTTTTGAATTAAATGCCCTGTAGTACCTGTGCCATATAAAGTGTGCTTACTTAGTATTTCTTTGTGCTTTTCACACCATAATTTTAATGCTGCTTTTTTACCGTCGTGGGCAACCAAAGCAATATTTTTTTGTGCGGGAAGAGATTGTGTTTTTTGTTCCATGCTGATTCTTTTTTATTAGTTAGCTTAAACTCTGGGTAATAAATCTCTTAACCAAAGTGCAGGTTAGTTAAAATAATAGATTGATAGCAAGGGCTATAAATACAATGCCGGTGATCCTATCAATCCAAAGTTGGCTATTTGGGTTACGTCTAAAAAACTGTGCAATTTTGTCGCCAAAATAAATATACGTGCAGTCAATCGGAAAAGCAAAAATAGGGTAAAGCAAGCCAAAAAAAGCGAGTTGAAAAGTAGCAGATGAAAGCGTTGGATCTACAAATTGCGGAATAAATGCAATAAAAAACAGCGCCACTTTAGGGTTTAGCACTTCAGTCATCATGGCTTGAAACATGACATTACTTTTTTTACTGGTACTTATATGCGGTTTATCGGTTTGCTTGTCATCAGATATAGGCTCTGGCTGCTTTAGCGTGCCTTTAATCATCATAAATCCCAAATAACATAAATATGCTGCGCCTACATATTGCACTGCGGCATAGGCACTTGGGGAAGCTTTTAGGACTGCGCTTAGGCCTACAACAGCAAATAGAGTATGAATAACCCCACCTAATGCAAAACCAAAAGCACTTTGCATACCGGCGCTTCGACCATTAGCAAATGTTTGTGCCATCAAAAATGCATTTGATGGCCCAGGTGCTACAGCCATTAAAAAGCTGGCTAATAAAAACGAGGCTAAAAAATCAGGATTGATCATTGAGCGCTTTTAGTTGGGTGTAAAGTATGTGCTTTTTTGCTCATTAAAATAATCCAAAGCGGAACTAGTAATAATAAATGAAAAGCAATTAACCACGGTGTACTTAACCCCAAATATTGGGTTAAAACAACGAGTATACTCGCGCCACTCATTTGCATAGCACCAAGTAATGCCGAGGCTGTGCCTGCTTGTTTAGGAAAGCTAGATAGAGCCATACCTGCAGCTGAGCCTAAACTTAGAGCAAAGCCTAATGCTGCAATTAAAATAGGTAACATAAGCGCAAATGCCGTCTCTATACCGCTAAGGGCTAGCATTAAAACACCTGAAAAAACCAGTACACTCACACCGACACGCAAAGCACGTTGGCTATTTCGTTTAATGTACGTTGGTAAAATAAAACTAGCGACAATACTTATTACGGCATTTAAAGTAAACCAAAAAGTAAAGTCGGCTACAGTGCCGCCTAAATGCGTAATAAGCCAGCCTGGAGCTAGCGTCACATAAACTAATATCGCCGACATTGAGACCATGCAAATTAGGCTATTAAACAAAAATACCGGTGTTTTTATAATAGGTGTAAAGCGACGTAAATCTAAAATATGCCCCTGATAATGGCTATCAGCAGGACGAGTTTCTCTAAAAAAGAATAGCGTAACAACAAGGCCTACAATGGCAAACGCGGTTAAAAACATAAAGTTCATACGCCAGCCAAATTGTACGGTAAGCCAAGCTCCTAAAATAGGTGCCATTGCCGGAATAAAGCACACAATCCCGTTAAGGTAAGTGATCATTTGTCCACTTCGTTCACTACCATATTTGTCACGCACTATCGCAAATGCGACAACAAATGTGGCACAGGCTCCAAAACCTTGAAGGGCACGTGCAATCATCAATACTTCAAAAGAAGGCGAGTAATAGGCAAGTAATGCTGAGCCTGCATATAAACTTATACCCACTATAGCCACTGGCTTTCGGCCAAACCTATCGGCCAAAGGCCCCGCAATTAATTGGCCTAAACCTACTGTTAGCATAAAAATAGCAACGGTTTGCTGAACTTGTTGTTCTGTAACTGCAAATTGTTCTGCAATAGTAGGAAAAGCGGGTAAGTAAATATCGATTGCCATAGGGCAAAATATAACGAGTAACGCTAGGATAAGTAACAAAGTCATATTAGGTTTAGCGGGCTGTGTTTGCATTGAGTCTCCTTTTGCCGAGTATTTTAGGTGGGCACTCGTAAAAAAGAAAGGGCTTATGACCCCTGCATAGGTTGTCATTTTTATTTTTTGATTGGATTAAGCTAAAAAGGCAGTGTAAATGCACTTTTTAAAACTGGTCTGATGTGTTAATTTGAAAAAAGTAACTGTTGATGGAAAATAATAATGAGTAATAAATCCGCACTTGTACAAACATGGCACAAATTTAAGCGCTTACCTTTTGGGAACTGGCTTTTTACTAAAGCTGTTTGTTTTAAAGCGCCATATTTTGGTTCGATGAAACCTTACGTGCTCGATCTTCGAGAAGGGCATTGTAGTGCGGTGGTAAAAAATCGTCGCAGCGTCCATAACCATATTGGAACTATTCATGCTATTGCGCAGTGTAACTTAGCTGAGTTGTGTGCGGGTGTAATGGTAGATGCAACAGTGCCAGTTAAAACGCATCGTTGGATCCCAAAAGGGATGACAGTTAGGTATCTGGCTAAAGTAGATACAGATGTAAGAGCAGTCGCTGAAATTGATTTACCGCATAGGTGGATTGATAAAGAAGACTTAGTAGTACCGGTTAAACTGTATAATACCCGCAATGAGCTTGTTTTCACTGCAGATATTACTATGTACATTACTGAAAAAAGGTAACTTACGTTAAGCTGATTTGACTTAGCTTTTATCAGCGGCTTGTTTATTTACAAACGATAAGTCGCTGCCATCTTCCTTCAACAATGCTTTAACTTCTTTTGCGGGTTTAAGTTCTTTCGAAATTAGTTCAGGCTCTTCTTTTTCAAAGCGTTGCTTTAAACTGCCTTCAATTACTGCGCCTGCATCAATACTCAATGTATCGTGAAACACATCGCCATGAACATGAGCGCCACTTTGTACTTTTACTTCACTAGCATTAATTGAGCCAATAACTTTACCCTTAACAATGACGCTTTTAGCTTCAACAATACCTTCAACAACACCCGTTGAGCCAATAACTAAATGCTCCACTTTTATATCGCCATCAATGCGGCCATCAAGCTGTACTTCACCTTGGCTAACTAAAGTGCCTGTAAGGCGTACGTCTTCAGAAATAATAGACGGAGTGTGATTTACTCTTTTTAAATTAGAGCTAACTGTTTTTTGTTTTTTTCTACCAAACACGAGAAAGCGCCTTTGTTATTTTTAGAGGATTGACTTGTTTACCGTTAAGTAATACTTCGTAGTGTAAATGAGTACCTGTACTTCTGCCTGTGCTGCCCATTAAACCGATTACATCATGTTTAGTGATTGATTGACCTTTCTTTACTTTAATTTTATTTAAGTGTCCAAATCGAGTCACTAAGCCGTTTTTATGTTCAAGCTCAATAAAGTTACCATAACCACCATTGCGACCGGCACGAAGCACTACAGCGTCTGCTGGGGCAAATATCTCGGTTTTATGCCACCCGGCTAAATCAATTCCTTTATGAAAGGCATGATTACTATTCATGGGATCTTTTCTAAGACCAAAACTACTCGAAATATAATATTTAGCTTTAGCTAAGGGGAGGGTGTTTGGTAGTTCAGTTAAAAAGTTTTCTAAATTATTTAATGCTAATAACTTATCAACGATGGCTAAAAAGTGGCTTGGAATTTTTGTTTCGTTAAATGTATCAAGTGGGCCACCTTGTGCGGTTGTTTGGGCACTTAATATTAAGTGTTGCTCAAGCGCTGACTCAATTCCTGCGCCTTTAACCATAGCTAAAATAGCTTGGTGACGTTCGCTAATTTGGTTATCTAAAAAGTTAAAGCTTTGTTCATAATGATTATTCAAATTGGCAATTCTTGTTGCGAATGGAATTGGAGCTATTAACTGCGCCTGCTTACTTTTTGGATTTTCATCGACTAATGGTTCGTGAAATTCATTGCTGCTTTCATTGATTGGCACGTCAAGATCTGAATCAAGCTTAATAACGTCTTTGCTAATCGAAGCGGGAAGGGACTCTATCATGCTTTGCAGTAGCGCCTGCTTTTGCTCAAGTATTGCAAGTTGCTCTAGCTGCGTTGCTTGAAGGGCTTGTTGCTCACTGACTTTTTGTTGCCACAGCGTTTGCTCGGTTATTTGATTTTGTTTTATGTCAGAGATTTTATTTGTTTGTGTATAAACACGAAAGCTTGAAATACTCAGCCAAGTAAAAGTGACTAAAATAAGCAACGCTACAAGAAGTTGAAACCAAGAGGCTAAAACAACATGCTTAACTTCGCCATTTTGACGAATAAGTAGCTGACGAGCAGGGAAAAATTTATGATAAAAAGACTTTATAAATACTGACATGGCATATAAACACTGGCTATTAACCGAATTAAGATAGCAATTTGAGTTAAAAAAGCTAGAAAAAAATTGTAACTGTTCAAAAATTAATAAAAAAGGGCTGCTTTTAGTAAGTAGCCCTTTTAATCATTTTTTTAATACTCGTATTACTTTGTAGGCAGTACTGTGCTCTCTACAGAGCCAAAACCTATGCGTGCATAGCCTTCTTTTTCACACCAGCCGCGCATAATAACGTTATCGCCATCTTCTAAAAAGCTACGTTGTTCGCCATTGCTTAGCGTAATTTTTTCTTTACCGCCACGAGATAGTTCAAGTAAAGAACCCGCTTCTTCGTGCGTTGGACCAGACTGAGTGCCCGAACCTAACATGTCACCTGGCATAAAGTTACAGCCATTTACTGTGTGGTGAGTAACCATTTGTGCCACAGTCCAGTAAGAGTGCTTAAAGCTAGATGTTGATACACGCGTTGGGTTATGGCCTTCGCTACGCATTTTTTGCGTTTGGATTTTAACATCCATTTGAATATCAAAAGCACCTTGGTCTCGATTCGCTTTTGACTCTAAATAGTCCATAGGCTGTGGATCGTTTTCATCACGCGTCCAGCTTGTTCTATAAGGCGCTAGCGCTTCGGTTGTAACAATCCAAGGCGATACAGTTGAGGCAAAGTTTTTAGCTAAAAAAGGACCAAGCGGTTGATATTCCCAAGCTTGTAGGTCGCGGGCAGACCAGTCGTTAAATACACAAAAGCCAAATACGTGGTTTTCTGCATTTTCGATAGCGATTGCATCGCCCAGTGCATTGCCTTTACCTAAGTAAATACCCAGTTCTAATTCGTAATCAAGACGTTTACAAGGACCGAATGACGGCACTTCTGCATCGGGCGCTTTAGTTTGGCCTTTAGGGCGATGAAATGTTTGACCCGATACGTCAATAGATGAAGAGCGACCATGATAACCAATAGGTACCCATTTATAGTTAGGTAGTAATGGGTTATCAGGGCGAAATAAACTACCCACAGCTGTAGCATGATAAATAGAAGTGTAAAAGTCGGTGTAATCACCGATACGACAAGGCAAAGAAAACTCTATGTCAGATTGTGCTACAAGCGTATCGCTAAGCGCTTGTTGGTGCTCAGAGCCTGCTCGTAGTGCTTTTGAAAGCGCTAAACGAAGTGCTGACCAATACTGCCCCCCTAAACCCATAAATGTATTTAGAGTTGCTTCACTTGCTGCATCAGCGGCTGTTTTAGCGTCACCTGTTAAAACATTTAATTTACTCAGTTTTGCTAAATCAATTACTTGGTCACCAATTGCAACACCACCACGAAAGGCCTCATCAGACCCTTTACGGCGAAACTCTGCAAACGGTAAGTTTTGAATAGGGAAGTCGCAATTATCAACATTAGCTGACTCTACCCAGCTGGTTAAATTAATATCGTGGGTTTCGTTAATTAGGCTCATTACATTTCCTTTGGATTTTACTGTATGGCGACAAGGTATAGTTTATTTAATCATACTTGTACTTGGCGCCATACTTTTTAAATATTAAAACGACAAAAAGCAGCGAAATTCGCTGCTTTTAATTTACTCAAATATTTTATAAAACGCCGCGACGCTCTTGGTCGCGTTCGATTGATTCAAATAATGCTTGGAAGTTACCTTCACCAAAGCCACCATCATCAACGCGTTGGATCATTTCTATAAAGATTGGACCAAATAAGTTTTTAGAGAAAATTTGTAATAAATAACAATTTTCACTTTGGCTATCTACGAGTATCTGGTGCTGACGAATTTTTTCTTTGTCTTCAGCAACCCAAGGTACTCGGTCAAAAATAGTATCGTAGTATTCTGGGATAATATCGAGCGTTGCAATTGTTGATTTATCCAGCTTATCAAGAGAGCTTACTAAGTCATCTGTTAAAAACGCTAAATGTTGAACGCCTGGGCCGTTGTACTCACCAAGGTATTCATCAATTTGGTTGTTATCGTTACCTTTACCTTCGTTTATTGGAATAGAGAAGGTGCCACATGGCGATTTAAGTGCATACGAAATAAGCGCTGTTTTTTGACCTTTAATGTCAAAGTAGCGTACTTCTGTAAAACCAAATACGTCTTTATAAAAGTTAGCCCATTTTTCCATGGTGCCTTTATAAACGTTATTGGTTAAATGATCGATTCGGATAAAGCCTTTATCTTCTACAACATTTTGCGTTTCTAAGTCTTCAAAATCACTTTCGTAAATAGTGCCTTTGTCGCCAAAATTCTCAATAAAGTAAATTAGGCTGTCGCCAATGCCATAAATTGCAGGGTAAGGCATGTTTTTATGTGTTGAACCAGTGGCTGGTTTTGCACCACGCTCTACTGCAGTTTCAAATGCTTTTTGCGCATTCTCAACACGCCAACCCATTGAACAAATAGCAGGACCATGGCTTTTAGCAAATTCTGCAGAAAAACCTTCACGCTCGTTATTCAGTAAAAAATGAATATCGTTTTGGTTGTAATAAACAATGTCTTTACCTTTGAATTTTTTAAGCTTAGAGAAGCCAAAATCAGTAAATACTTTATCCATATAGTCAGCATCAGGTGTTGCGTACTCGGTAAATTCAATACCGACTAAACCTAAATAGTTATTTACTTCACTCATTATTATTACTCCCGCAATTAAGCACTGCGATTATGTGTTGTTGTCATATTGCAGTAGATAATCAACCAGATTTTTGATTTGGGGAAGAGGGGGGCACTATTTAGTGTGTAGTGTATGTGTAAATTTTATAGGACGGTTGTTATAAAGTTACGTGTTTGCAATACAGTTAAGTAAAATGAAGTTATATGGCATAGGGTTGAATAGTGGTTTTTATTCTTAAAATGTTGTTTTTAAACAATAAAAAGGAGGGTTCACCTGCGTGAAGCCTCCTTTTAGAATGAACAAGAAAAAGCTTAGATGTATTTAATTGTTTACACTTTTAGAGTTGCCACCAAAGAACTTGTTACGTTGCTCGATCCATTGGTTTGTTTTTATCGCTGGCGCAGCTTGATAGTGACGTTCAATCGTTTGATTTAACACTCGCGTCGGTTGCTCAAAGGACAACTTTTGTTGTGCGCCGCCCATACTTTTAATTTCATCTCTGGTCATAGCACGTCCTGCATAAAGCAGCGAGTTTAAGTACCCTGGTACTGTCTCGTAATTGTTATCTGTCAAAAGTAATACAGATTGATTGAGTGCCCAGCGACTATCGATTTCGCCATCCTCTTTTACGCCAGCAAGTTCTCCATCTATATAGACTTCAAACACCCCATTGGTTGGTGCTGTATAAAATACAAAAGCTATACGATGCCAAGAGTCGGGTTGTGTATTGCCAAAATAGCCGCTATCGCTAGTTGCTTGCCCATAGCCGCCGCTTGGGTCAATAAACATATCGGCATCATCATTAAGATAATCAGTTGTATTGGCTTGCATAATTGCACGGTAAATATCTTTACCTTCTGCGGGCCAGTATAAATCCATTACCAAAGTGTAGTCAGACACCATTCCTTCATTTGCAAAGTCACCATTTGCTGGTGTGTTTAAGTCAATAAGTAAGCCTTCTGTTGGAGCGTGGCGAGAAAACGCCATAACACCTGAAGGACCATTACTTAAATCATCAATATTTAATTGAGTCGTGGTGCTATATTGTGTCTCTGCAGTGCCCCAATTTGTTTCATCTGGATCAAAGTAGCTAAGTATCGAAGGTCCAAAATCAGCAGCTAACGGGTTGTTAGTATCGTCAAAATTCCATACGGTTACATTTGCTAAGTTGTTGCATGAATAAAGTTCGGTGTCAGTGTCAAGGTGTAGGCACTGACTTGTTCTGGCACGTGCATATTTATCAAGTAGCCACCAAGCTTCGGCTATTGGCTCTACGTTTGAGAATGTAACACTATTAAAAAATAAATCAGGATTTAAAGCTGCCCCTTTAAATAGTGCAACTTCGTAATTATTAGTAGGTTGTATATCTTCAGGTTTAAGTAAAAACCAATCTGGTTGACTTGCAAACATCGTTGTTAAGTCGCTTCCCGATACTGTTACTTTATAAATAGAGTTAAACCCTGGCGTATTTGATGGCTGCCTTTCTACGTAAAAAGCTTTATGGAAGTCTTCTTGAGTAAGTGTGCCAGGTGTCCAGCGCTTTTGTACTAGTTCAGGATTAAGTAATGCTGCGCTAATTGTGCTTGAATGTTTTGCGGCTAAGACGGTGATTTCGGCTAGCTGCGCATCAGTTGGGTAGTTTTCAGAAATAGCGATTTCAGTTTCTGCATCGGGAGCATAACGCCCCATTATCTCATCTATTGCTAGTTTTGTTGTCTCATCACGTTCAACAATTGTATCGGTTTCAATCGTTTTGTAATCAACAACTGGAGATGATTTATCAGCTAAATTAAAATTAAGCGTTAAGTCAGTAATACCTTTAGCGTAAAAGTCCGGTTGTAAAACAATAGCGCCGTTATCAAGGGTTGTGTAGCTTTCCCCACCGTGTGTATGGCCGCCAAGTACTAAGTCGATACCGGGTACGTTTGTTGCCATATCAGTATCTAAGCCTACACCTAAATGGCTCAACATAATCATGTAATCTACATCACCACTGTATTGGTTTACTATGCTTTGTGCGATTTGTTGCCATTGCCAGCTCATTTTAAATTGTTTAATAAAATCAGGGATCGGATCATCTTGAATTGGTTCATCTAGCTCATTCCACGGCACAGAAGTCATGCCAAACACACCAAGTGTAATACACCCTACCTGTACTTTTGCAAATCCTACGCCTGCAAAATCTTGTAGTTGCTCTGCTTCATAACGAGTATTACTAGCAAGTACGATTGCATTCTCGTCTTGGGAATAACTTAGTAATTTTTCTGGGCCCCAAGCATAATCATGATTTCCAACGACTCGTAGGTCAAACTGCATTGCTTTAATTGCTTCTTCTGTTGCAGTACCTTGTGATAATTGCTCAGCAACAGTGCCTTTTTCATAGTCGTCACCACCGTTTGTAAATAAGGTGTGCGGGGTTTGGCTTGCTACTTGATTGTAGTAGGCTTTTATACGACTGAAATATTGCTCTTCATAGCCAAAGCGAGCATGTAAGTCTGCAACGTGGATAAACCTTACTGACTGCTCTGTTGCGTTAGCATCGCAAGTTGGGCCGATATTTGCGAAAGCTTCATTGCGCTGCATTTGTATTGCATATGTGCCCAATGTTGTTACTTGAGCGCTAACAAATCCATCTAAAACGATTGAATTTGTAACTGTGTCCCAATTAGCGCCCGATTGCTTTGCGATAAACAGTTGTCCGCCTAATGCATAGTCATCAGGGATTTTTATTGTAATGGTAATAGGTTTTGAAAGAGTAAGCGTGGAGGGCGTAAGTGCATGTAAATCAGAAATTATATTTTGTTGTATATTCGTCTCATCTAATAATGTTTTCTCGTAGGTAAGCTCTACATCACTAGAAATAGCACTGGAAGGTGCATTAAATATAAAATTGCCTTCGTCTAATGTAGCGTCTAAACCATTAGCGCTTGATAGTGTTAATTTGCTTGGTTCAGGCTCAACAGGATCGTTTGGATTAACCGTCACTTCATCGCCGCTACCACAGGCAGTTAAAATAAAGCTAAGAAATATAAATATAATAACACGTGATATCGTTAACGATTGCATCTACGGATGTCCCTGAGTCTATTCAATAACCAATCAGGACATAATATCAGTTAACGGGAGCAGGGCAAAGTTGAATAAAAAATTCCCCCATAGGAGCTATGGAGGAATTGTCTTAGGTTATATTGCTACATTAAAAATAAACAATAATTAAGAGGCTTTCTCTTCTAACCCTTGTTTTTCCCATACTTTAGCTTTAAAGGTCATTAGTACTAAAACAACACCAACACCAATGCTAAATAATGCAATTTGTAAATATAAGTTAGGAATTTCATCAACATTATTCGGATCGAAATTACCAGCAAGTAAGCCTGCAATAATATTACCGATTGAGTAAGTTAATACAAATACACCCATCATTTGACCTGTGTAACGTTTAGGCGATAACTTACTTACAGCACTTAATGCTACAGGGCTTAAACAAAGCTCACCCACAGTATGTAAAAAGTACGTAGTAACAAGCCAGTAAGGCGCTACTTTTAAGCCTTCAGCTGCGTAATGAGCTGCCATAAACATCACTAAAAAGCCTGATGCCATGATAATTAAACCAATTGCACACTTAACGCTGTAGCTAGGTGACACTAAGCTTTTAGATAAGTTAATCCAAAGCGCTGCAAAAAATGGCGATAAAGCAATAATAAACAGTGAGTTTAATGATTGAAACCACGTTGTAGGGATTTCAAAAGTACCAATAAGACGGTCAGTATAATCGCGAGCAAATAAGTTTAATGATGAACCCGCTTGTTCAAAGCCAGACCAAAAACATGCAGATGCAATACAGACTAAAAATAGTGCCCACATTCTTTGTTTTTCAGCATCTGTTAATTTACCTGTAAAGTAAATAACACCAAAATAAACAAAAAAGATAATAGTAAATACAACAGCTACGTACCCTGCAACCACTGTTGGATTGATTACAATTGCGCCGGTCATTGCAGCCGTAGTAACTGCAGCAGCTGCAATTACAAACGCAGCAATACCAACCCATGCGCGAGAAGTGCCTTTAGGACCTAATGGATTAGCTGGTAAAGCGCTATGCTCTGGTAAGTTATTAAGTGAGCGCTTATATTGCACCAAACCAATAGCCATACCAACAGCGGCTGCACCAAACGCCCAGTGCCAACCTACGTTTTCCATAAAGTAACCACAAACGTAGTAACCAATTAAAGAACCTAAGTTAATACCCATGTAGTAAATAGCGTAACCGCCATCACGACGCTCATCAGCATCACTGTATAGTTGGCCGACCATTGCGCTGATATTTGGTTTTAGCAAACCAGTACCTGTCGCTACAAATATTAAGCCAATGAAGAAAGAATAATCATGTGGAATAGCCAAAATAATATGGCCAATCATAATGATTATACCGCCATACCAAACTGCTTTTTGACCACCAAACAATCTATCTGCTAGCCAGCCACCTGGTAAACCTAAAAAGTATACCGCACCTGTGTATAAACCATAAATTGCAGCAGCTGAGGCAACAGTAAAGGCTAAACCTTCTTCTTGTAAGCTTGCTGTCATGAATAATACGAGCATAGCTCGCATACCGTAATAACTCATTCGTTCCCACATTTCAGTGAAGAACAATGTTGAAAGTCCTTTAGGGTGGCCAAACCAACCACTATCTGGAGCTGAACTCATATTTACTTCCTAACTTTAAGTATTGTTATGATGGCCTTATAATTTTTTGCTTTAGCTATTTTAGAATTTGTAACCACTAAAATGCTCGACCATCAGTATATTATTTGTAGCTAAGATAATGATTTGCTATATGGCAGTAACACCACAAGGTAAGAGACACACCCTTATCCTAGTTACAATTGCGCTCAAGTATACATATACCTTAGTGCTAGGGGAAGTATTGCGCGGTGTATCACCTTATGCCAAGTTAGAACTCAGCATAAGGAACAATAGGGGTGCCTGGAAACTCAAGTGTTCCGTACACAGGATTAAAGTAGTAACGTATATAAAGCTGACCAAAATTTGGTTCGTAAAAGTCAGAACGATCGATGGCTAAGTAACCACCAAAGAACCAATTCGGCGTTATTCTATACTCAAAACTACCTTCAAGATTATATGAAACACCAGAACTTGTTTCACCTTCAAATACAGGATCAACACCTGTTATTGACTCTCTATCATATGCAGCTATTTGCAAATCGCCATCATTAGGGAAGAAATCAATAGATTGAGTTTTTGTTTGCGAGTACGAAACACCGGTTTTTAATCGATAAACAAAATCATCGCCCCAACGCGCGTCATAAGTGAGTGGCACAGATAAACCTACATAGTTTTGTGGGCTGTAATAACCACCATGGCCCCATGTTTCTTCACTTAAATTATACTTGTATGCCCAATGTAATAAGCTAGCGCCTGCGGTGAATTCACGCTCTTGATTGCTAATTACACGGTAATAAGTACCGCCCATCATACGATAGCGTTGGTTGTCTTTTACATTTTGGCCTTTATATAGGGTAAAGTCGGCGCTTGACCAAAAACCCCATTTTCCGCCTAAGTCGTGCGATAAATTAGCTGTTAGGCCTGTAGAGCGTACGCCCCCCCAAACTTCACCTGTATTTACATCTTTTAAGCCCGCATAAGAAAGCACTGAATTTGTAACTGGGCGTTTTTCAAGTTCTAGGCTGTATCCAAAGTCGCCAAAACTGTCTGCGTAATTTACACCCCATACAATATCTTCAATTAAAAAGCCAAGTGGAGTAGTGCCTACATCTACACGCCAGTTTTCGTTTTGCCAACCAATACCTATATCTACACCACTTTCCTCTGGTGTCACTTCATCGACTGAACAAGTGAAAATACATAAAGCACCTTGTCCGTAGCGACTACCAGCGAACTGCTCATCAAAGCGAGTTGTTTGTGCGCTAATAGTAGTCGGGTCTACTTTAATAAATCCTTGGCCTTGCCAAAGTGGAAAGTAAGCTTCAATCGGTACTAAGCCCGCACCAAGTGTTGCTTCACTTTCGGTACTTGTTTGTCCACTAAAGTTAACACCCATGGCAATGTATGCTTGGTTTTTGTTTTGCTCGTTTATTAGCTCACGTTTAGCACCGTTTACATACCATTCATCGTTTTCATCTATTTTTAAAAGAGCTCCGTAAAGCTCTTTTTCGTTTAAAGTACGATTAGGTGACAGGGTTTGTGCGTACCAAGATTGTGCTTGTTCGGTTTCGTTGAATTTGCTGGCTACTTGAGCGCCTAAATAACGTAGTTCTTGATCGTTGGGTGACTTTTCAACAAGTTGCTTAGCTAAATAAAGTGCGTCTCCAGAGTAATTAAACTCATTGAGAGATGACATGATTTGGCGTTGCAAATAACCCTCTAGCGATGTGGTTTGCGCTATCGCTTTTTGCGTAACTTCTTTTGCTTGAAAGTCGTCTCCAAGTTCTATGTATGCATTAGCAATAGCGAGTAGTGCTTGAGGCTCTATGGTTTGTTTATTTTGTACTTTTTGCTGATACAAAATAACGGCCGCTTCATATTGTTCTAGCGCTAAATTTGCATTAATAAGGGCAGTAGTTGTTGCTGGAATATCTTTATATTTTTGATCAAGCTGATTGAGCTTAGCAATTAAATCACTGCCAGTGTAAAACTGGTTTAGGTAGTTATTTTGTAACTGAACATATTGAGCCGTTTCGTTTTCAGAAGCGCTTTCTGGTAACACGTAACCCTCAAACCAGCGTTTTATTTCAACTTGGTTACCTTGCTCTAGTATCCACTGGCCTTGTAAAAGGTGCCAATAAGGCGACAAAGATGAGTCAGATGAAAGGGCACTTGAAAGTAATTTAAGAGCATGTCGTTTTTCATCAATTTTGTACCAACTATTAGAAAGCTCAGCTTGCATTTCAGGTGTTAGCTCTCTTGCTTCTAAGTTACTTAAATGGTAGATAGCGACAGATTTATTTTTTAAATCAAGATATTGCTGACTTTGCGTAAGAGACTCGTTAAGCAACAATTGCTGCTCTAAAGCAATAATATCTGTATCTCGATTTTTAAAAGGAATATATTTAAGTGTATCTAAAGCACCTTCATAATCATTTATAGAGCGCAAAAATAAAGCATGGCTATATCTAATTTGGGGGTTTAGCGGAAATTGCCACAATACATTATTAAATAAATCACGTGCTTGTTGAGTGAGGCCTTTTTGTTGGTATATAAAAGCTAAATCGTAATATAACCAAGGTTGCTCAGGTGAAAGCTCAATAGCTTGCTTAAGTAATTCTTCTGCTTTTTCTAGCTCTCCACCATTAGTATACTGACTTGCTTTATCTCTTAGAGTATTACTGGTAGCTAGTGCATATGAGGGGTAGATTAAATCTCGTTGCTTTGCATTTAATGAATTATAAAAGTTGCGAATTGATTTTTGGTTTTGATCTAGTTGCGCGATATTTAATAAGCCAAGTAAGGCATTTTCATATAAAGGATTGGTTTTTAGGGCAGCTTGATAGGCGGTAGCAGCTTGTGTGTAATCTCCTTGAGCTACTAATAATAGGCCTTTGTTATAAAGAAAAGCTTCTTGGTCATGATTTAATTGCTCAGCTAGATTTAGTTTTAATTGTGCTGTTTTAAAATCAGATTGCTCTATAGCATCTTCCATTTCAGACATATACAGCCAAAACTTCGCAACTGTCGCGAGTTCTTTAAGTCCTTCACGCTCATCAAAATTAGGTGTATATTTTTGCGCGGTAAAAAAATAGTAATAAGATTTTTTGTAGTCGCTTTTCGCTAAATACAAATACCCTAAGCTGCGCATAATTTCTTTATCGGTTGGCCGCCCTTTTAAAGCATTTAATAGTAGGGGCTCAGCTTCTTTTAATTTTTTATTATTAAGTAAACGATCACCTTTAAGCCAAAGCTGATACGCAGGATCGGCAAGTAATGCTTGCCTTACTTTAAAATCTCGTTGGAAATCTTCGTATTGTAACTTACCTTTACTACTAAATGGGTACACAGAGAAGTATCGTTGGTATTGCTCAACTGTATTTTGAGTAAGATCCATGCTCTTAAGAGTTGCAAGCCAAATAAACTCAACTTCATTAATAAAAGAAGGGCTAGTTCCGTAATTACTTAAAATATCTAAAGCTTTATTATTTGCTGGGTTTTTCCTCAGTAAATGGCGAGCATAAGGTATTTCTACTTGAGCGATATTAGAATAGCTTTTTAATAACTTTTCATAGCCTTTTTTAACACTTTTCCATTGGTCGCTGTCTTGCCCATACCAGCTTAAATGCTCAAGCTCGTAATTAAGTGTAGGGTAGGTGTTTTTAAATATTTTATTGTATATTTCACGGGCTTGTTCATAACGTCCAGCTCGAGAAAGTAGCCTAGCTTCATGAATTAAAGATTTATCTTTACCCTCAATACGAGAGAGTATTTTAAGTTTTTCAACACAAGGGGCTTGCTTAGTGAGTCCGTTATCTATTTTGCTTAATAATTGGTTGGCTTTCACTGATTCGCCATTAGCAAAATTATAACGCGCTACTGCGCACTGTGTTTCTATTCGGGCAGGGGCAATAGCGACTAGCTTTCGCAAGCTATCTTCAACTAGTTTTTTATTTTGCTGTGCTTCACCAATACCTATTTGGCTTAGTAACCAATCAACAGATTGCGTATCAATATCGTTGACTGTGTTAGCGCTTAATCCAGAGCTAAGCGCTAATGTGCAAGCGAGGGCAAACCTTAACGGCATTCAGTGCTCCATACCGGTTGTAGCGTCCCATCTGCTGTAATTGAAAAACGTTTATTTAAAGCACTTGCACCAAACAAGTTAAGTACGCTGTCGTAATAACGAGTCTGGGTAAATGATTTATCAATCATTAGTTTTTGCTGAATAGCCATTACTGTAGAATTATAGTTATTAGTCGCTAGTAAAGGTAATAGAGCTGAGTTAAAGCCTAGAGGGCCTCTTTTTTCAGATTTTCCTGATTTAGCAAAAGTATTTAAAGGCACGTAACCACGTTTATTAATTGTTTCTATAAAAGGGTTAAATTGCGCTAATAGCTCTTTTT
The DNA here is from genome assembly GCF_002836695.1 of Pseudoalteromonas sp. 78C3. NCBI lineage: Bacteria > Pseudomonadati > Pseudomonadota > Gammaproteobacteria > Alteromonadales > Pseudoalteromonadaceae > Pseudoalteromonas > Pseudoalteromonas sp. 78C3. Next base: position 36,994 of record NZ_PJAV01000168.1, on the reverse strand, counting down.
TATAAGGTGCGTTGTCTGCCATCATACTTGCCCATAAATATACTCTAATAGCGTTGTAACTGCCCAAGTCGCTCGTTTTTTTATCGTAGTAAAAGCCGTTATCTGCATCAAACATTACCCAGTCAGGGCTAATACCTTGCTTTGCTGTATCTAAAATCAACTTTGCTGAGCCTTCGTGCAGTTGATGCCAAGGCGAGTGTGGATAAAGCTTTTTAAACTGCTGATAAATAAATAACGGTGAGTAGCTTGGGTTTAACTTAAAACGCTCATTATCAAATTCAAAACCAGTAGGGGCGGGTAGTAATGATAAACCTAGGCCCGAAATATAGGCGGTTTCTTCACGCATTATCCGTTGTGCAAGTACGGCTGCTAATATGCTGTAGCGGCGGTCATCCCAAAGAATAGCAGCTTGCGATAAACTATATGCTATCCATAAGTCAGAATCAGACGCTGGATTTGAATCTAAAATTCCGCCAACATTTTGATTGTTAACACCCCATTGCCATGCCGGTAAACGAGTGCTTAAATCACCCTCTGACAAATGTTCTTGCGTCCAATCCAGGACTAGGTCAAACATTGCTTTGTCATTTGCTACGACAGCAAAAAATAAGGCATAAGATTGGCCTTCAGAGGTTGTGACTTTTTGCTCACTCCCCAAATCAATAACGCGACCATCTTGGCTTATAAAGTTACTTTTAAACGTTTGCCATGCATCCCATGGTTGGCATTGCTCTATTTGTGCATTGGCATTAAAGGTAAATAATGCAATCACGGTAAAAAATACTTTAATGAGTGACTTCATTACTTATCTCCTTCAGCTAATCGCTTGTATGTTAATGCTTGCAGTAATCGCCATATTATAAATGAGATCAACAGTAGTGTTAAAATAGACAATAGCGCCAGTACAAATGGGTGATCCGATAAATGGAACCAAATTAGGGTATGCACAGGTATATGACCAACAAAGTATTGCTCATCAGTTTTAATTGTCTTAATGCCTTGAGAATTTATGACCGCAGCACTGCCTTTAATTTGCGCAAGAGCTTCTGAACTCATTAACGCATCATCTAGTAGAGTAAAGGCTTTTTGTGATGTTGCACTAAGCGATACAATTGAACGCTCTGAATCAAACGGTGATTGAAAGCCAGTAATAACGGCCATATCACCACTACTTTTTATACTTACTTGGACTTTATCTGTTGTCTGCTCATCGTAAGCACCATTGTATATGGCTTGTTTTATAGCGCGCTGATTATTATCAAGCAGGATATTGGTTTGCGCATCTTCATCTAAGTTATTAGCAATGCTATTAGGTTTTGCGATTACTAAGATGTCTTTATCATCTAAGTTGGCATCTTGATTTAAATGAGCAATGCTTATTCTATGAGCTGGGTAGCCTGTAATAGCACCAAAGTGGCCTGTTAAATTAAACAATACAGATAGTGCTTTAGGTGATGGAACTTCATCTATCAATACTAAAGTTTGTTGTAAGTCTGCGTATTTTGTAAATGGGAATCCGCTATTTGCAAATACATTTAAATCAGGTAAAGCCATGTAATGATCAAACCCACTTACATCAATGTTAGAATTTCCATCAATTACCCCGTACTCGCCACCAGGTGGAGCAACGGCACATTCGCCTTTTTTAAGTACTGCAAATCTAAAGTCAAAATTTAACTCATTTCGGCTGGCAAGATTAATACCGTTTAATGAAAAGTCTTCAGCGCTTTGCGTTGTGTCTGTATTAGCAATTAAAGGCAGCAACGTTTTAGCGGTAGTTAACGATGTGTCTTTTTTATCAAGTAAAAAACCACTTATAAATTCTTGGTTTATTAGCATGTTTAAACGTGAATTTAAGGTTTCGCTCTCTGGCGTATTACGGTATTGCAAAGTAATAGGAATACCTTTTTCACGCCAAGTAAATAAATCAGGTGCAAAACGAACATTTAATTTTATAGGGCCGTTGTTAAGACCCTCAGCTTGTAACTGAGTTGGGTAGTCAATAAGCTCGTCAAAGTGCACGGGACGATCGTTTCTTAGCCATCTCGGCGCATCATAAGCTTTACGCAGTGGGAGTTTGTTAATTGCCTCGATGCTTGCACTTCGACCAGTCATAATTTTATGACCAAATACAAGACCAGTGACCGCTGTTTTTAAGTCTTTTTCGTCACGCCCCAAAATTAACAGCATTTTATTGTATCTGTGAATAGGGCTTGAAATTAGCTCGACGGTTGGCTTTTCAACATCTGGATAATCTTTTAAAAAATCAGGTTTTGAGTCATTAGTAATAAACACCACACTATGCTGCTCTGGTGCTTTATTTAAAACGACTGGAAAGTTAGCGCCACGCCAGTCAGCTTGTGCGCCAAACCAACTAGATAAAGTTGCTGCAGCTTCTATTGCTTGTGTATTAGGTGTGCTTGCAAATACAAAAGGTAAGTTTAATTTGTTGTAATCTTTAGCATCAAAAAATGGTTCTGGTAAATATTCAAGGCGGCTATCAATTGCTAACTGTTTTTGATCAAGCGTGATGTGGCTTGATTTGTTTATTTCAGTCCAAATTGAGCGGCTAAAGTAATCTTGGCATCGTAAGTCGTAGTAGCCAACTAGTTCAAAGCGAATTTGGTTGTAGTCTTGGATGTATTTAGCATTTAGGTCTAGGCTATGACTTACCGTATTTTTTACAACACTTAATTGCTCATTAATAGGTAAAACAGTAACTAAGTTATCGTTAAAATAAACTTTTAAATGCGATACATTAGCCAGCAATGAAGGTGAGTTGGTGTACGAAAAGTTAAGCTTTAGATTAGTGCTTAATTTATCAATTCTATTTGTGAAATCGACTCGAGAATTATTATTCACGCCGTCGAGTTTATAGTCGTTGAACCCTAACTTTTCAAAGCTAAGACGTAAACTAGAAACCTGAGCGCTTTCAGGGTAGCCATTTACAAACATAGTTTTGTCGTGCATAGGCTCGATAGCGAGCACTTGATATGCGCTACTAATAAGTAACAATGTTAGAAATGTATTAAGTAACTTTTTAATCATAATTATTATGCACTATCGGTTTTTTTGGAGTAAATGAATTTATGTAAATGACAGTATTAGTCATAAACTTAATTATAGGTTGTAACGCTCTTGGGGCATGAAATAATAAATTACTAAAGCCCCGTAAACTGGTTTTTTGCACTTCTTTGAAGCTATACGATGGACGGTCATGTCTAAAGTTATTTTGCCAATCTAGCCAAGCATCTGCTCTGGAGAAAGTACATTGTATAAAAGCTCTTTGCTTTTCGAGGGATAAATCTTTAAGTGTAAGGCCAATTTGTTTTTTACGGGTATTACATACATACGTTGTAAACGAAAATTGCTTGTTACCGCGACTCATTAATAATTCAATTTTATCGTTAACGCGGCATAAATGTGCGTGTTCAGTCTCTATACCTACACCGTTATCTGAATAATCCGTTATTTTTACTTTTAAAGTATGGCCATTTGCTAAACGAACGCCGGCAGGAAAGTTTGCCTTTATACGATGCGAGTGCCTCACTTGGCGAGCCTCAGCAGCAACCGCAACCGCAGCACCCAAAATAATAATATTATAAAAAGCCCAACCCATACTTATTATAAGTACGCCAATCTGGCTTGAATCACCTAAAAACAGACGTAATACACCCACTATTATTCCAAGTAAGTTAATAAGTAAGAGGATTAAATACGGTTTAGAAATCCCCCAGTCGTAATGCTCTTCATCATTTAAACCGCCTTTTTCGGTTACGTTAAATTTACCTTTATTAGGATTAAATAAAGCAACGGTAGTTGGTTTTAATATGTACCAAGCAAGTACTGACTCATACACTTCACCCCAGAAGGAGTAACGGTATTTACCTTGAATGCGTGAGTTAGTCGCTTTTATTTGAATTAGTGTCGGTACCACATAGATAAAAATAGCAATAAAAGGAGCATAAATTATGTAGGCATTAAAATATATTAGCGCCAAAGGAGCTGTTAAAAATACAATACGAGGGATACCCGATAGGAAATGCAGCATTGCGTTTATATAGCATAATCGTTGAGGGATACTTAAACCTTTACCCATCAATGGGTTATCAAGCCTAAATATTTGCGCCATACCACGGGCCCAGCGAATACGTTGGCCTATATGCGCTGACAAGCTGTCGGTAGCAAGGCCTGCGGCTTGTGGAATGTTTATATATGCAGTTTTATAACCTGCGCGCTGCATACGAAGGGCCGTGTGAGCATCCTCAGTTACTGTTTCAAATGCAAAGCCACCAATATTATCAAGCGCTTCTCGTTTTAATACGGCACAAGAACCACAAAAGAAGGTTGCATCCCACATGTCGTTACCATCTTGAATCAATCCATAAAACAACATGTTTTCGTTAGGGATTTGACTGTGGTTATTAAGATTTCGCTCAAATGGATCGGCAGAAAAAAAGTGATGGGGTGTTTGGACCAAACACACTTTACTGTCTTTTAAAAACTGTCCCATTGTCATTTGTAAAAACGAGCGAGCAGGAACGTGGTCACAATCAAAAATTGCGATATATTCGCCATCGGTATAACGCATAGCGCTATTCATATTACCGGCTTTAGCATGATTGTTATCCGAACGCGCTAAATAACCCACTCCAATCTCGGCTGCAAAATCCTTAAACTCTGAGCGCTTACCATCATCTAATATATAAACATTTAGCTTGTCTGCAGGCCAATCGATACTTAAAGCAGCGAGAGTAGTAGGTCTTACAACGCTTAACGGCTCGTTATAAGTTGGAATATATACATCAACAGTTGGCCATAGGTCAGTGTCTTTAGGTAAAGGCACTGGTTTTCGCTCAAGCGGATTAACTGTTTGAAAAAAACCTAAAATAAGTACAAGCCATGCATATGTTTCAGCAAGTAGTAAGCCGCCACCTAGTGCAAGTGCAAGCGGATCATCCCAGTTTAAAGTCTCAGTGTAACGCCACCATAAGTAACGAGAAGACGTAGTTACTGACAAGGTGATCATGACAATGGTTGCCATTTGGCCTTTTACTCGTTTAAGTGCGTACGCAACTAATAAAATAAAGCTTATAAATACGGCTTGAGCTTCCAAGCTAAAAGGAATTGTAATGAATATTGCTAATAAAAATAAAATAAACGCGAGGATGACGTATTTAACTAATTTATTTTGCCATACACGTGCATCAGCCATGGCTTTAAATGCACTTTTTTTAGGGCCTTTTTTGTTTTTTGATAGTAGGCGTTTTAATAATTTACCTAACTTTAAATCAAACCAACGTAATTGCCTTAAAAGGTAGCTAACGCCATCATAGAAATAATTAACTGCATCTTCTTTTACTGAGCTAGATTTAAGCTGGTTTTTAAAAAACACTAAAAAAACACTTTGAATAATAAAGCGTAATATATTTGAGTAAATATAGGTTCGGTAAGGCAACCTTAAATGAGGGTAGTAGTCATAAAGGGTAAACTCAAAGCTGATTTTATGCTGTTTAATGTTTATAAATAGCGAGCTTAAAAGCGTAATAAAAGGCATTAAGAAAGCTTCAATTACATTTACTTTATGTTGATTAAAGTAGCTATGAAACTTAAATAAAATGTACCGAACTAACTTATCAGTAAATAAAATGCTCAGCAGCAAGTATAAAGTGCTGTGAATAGGGCGCTGATAAAATAGTGTAATGCTCATTTTATAAGGCCGCTTTACTAACTAGCCAACCAGCTAATGTTTCAAAGTCATCGTTTGCGACACTATATGGCGCGCAGTTAAGTGCTACATTTCTGTATGCGGTTGACTCTTTAATAACTTCGTCACTATTAATAAAAAATGGAGCCATAAGCGGAAGTGTCGATTGCCATAGGGAAAATAAGTCAAATTCTAGCGTTGATGCAGAGTTATAGCGGTTAACTAAAAAGTAATGTTTCCAATTGGTATCTGAATTTTTAAGTTTTTGCAGGCGTCTGTAAATTAAGCTGTGACAAATAGCGTCGCAATTAACTAGTTCAATTACAATATCGTCTTTCTCTAATGGGTAGTGAGAAAGGTTAATATGTGAAGGGCAGTCAAAAAGTATCCAGGCTTCGTTGTTATAATTTAGGTTTTTGCATTTATTAACCATTTTAGTGATGTTATCGGTGCTAGTGTCGTCGTTATCGCCAAATGGTAAAAATATAATGCCATCGTTATCTTGGTGAAAATGCGTAAGTGCATCTTCAAAGCGCACTTCATTACTCCAGCCTTTGGTGTATTTCCACGGTAAACCAAAATGTAAACCTAAGTCACTTTTTGCATCTAAATCGATAGCAACAACGTCAACGTCAGACTTTTTTAGCACGCATGCAAGATTGGCAACTACAGAAGTGCTGCCTAAACCGCCTTTGATACCTTTAATGAAAACTCTTTGCAACGGGGTTACCTATCCTTAGTTTAACTAGTGTATGTGTTTAGTTCGTTGTTTATCTCTTTAAGCAATGCGTATTTATTAATTGTATTATTATTTTGCTGCTTGTTTACAATTTCTATGTAGTCATCACTCTTTCCACCAAAACGCAGTGTAAGGTTTTCTATATCACTCGATGTTAACGTTTGTGAGTTTTTAGATGTTAAGTTGTTCATCTTTACCTTTACAGTTACTTTAATTATTTTGATTAAAAGTGGACAATATTTGGCTATTATATATAGAATAACGGTTAAAACTAGTAAAAAAGTATTTTTTATAGGGCATTTTAAGTGCATAACTTTAACATAACGGGATTAGAGCCTGCTGCAAAAGAGTTAAAATCGGCTTCAAGTTATGCTGTTTTAGCCCCTTTAGATAATTTTGCAATCGAATTAGCGTTACATTCAATTAACCAAAGTTTAGCTAATGATATATATATAGTTTCTCAAGAGGCTGAATCATTTTTTGATTCTTCTTTTTCTGCATCGTTAAATTATGCTTATGAACATAATCGAGTACATCCTTTTTCGTTGGCCCCAGAAACACAACACTATTCAATTGAGCGAATCAATTCAGGTATTATAAAAGAGATAAGTGCTTATAAACGTCTAAACGAAGCGCTCATTTTTGTCCATTTTAATACAACACAGTTAAACAGCGCTGGCGAAAAAAGCTTGAAACTGATGATGAATGAGTACAACGATTTTGTTCGTCGTACCGGAGCTACATTACTATTTTTAATATCTGGGCCTGATATTGCTAACTACCGTTTTTTAGTTAGACGATTAAATAATGTATTTGATGGGCTGGTTTTTGTTGATAATGATTCTGCAATGCGAGTTCTTGAATATGATTATTGGCGCCATAGCACGGGTGTTATTGCTGGTGAACATTACCCGTTATTATTAAGTAATAATCAGTTTGTTGTTCAAAAGGGAATAATAAGCGAGAGCAAAGCACCTAAAAGTTCAGACTTTTCCGATGAAGACGATGTTTGGCTTGTGCAAAGTGCGGTGCCCGAAGGTACTAAATTACCAATGCACTATAAAAGTGTAAAAGATAATAATGACTTATTTAATAAAGGACCAAAGGTAGAAGCAGCCACCTTAATTTTTGCAGTAACGCGCTACACTGATTTAGCGTTATTAGGTAAGCAGTGTTTTGAACTTAGAAAAAACTGTGGGCGCTGGTTAAAGCTTGTTATTCAAAATGTTGATGGTGTTATTCGCCATCAAGATGAATGTTTATTTTTAACATTGGGTGTAAACCTTATTCTATATAGCTTTTCAGAGCCTTCTCGGTTGCTCTCACAAATTCAATCTATTCAAGGTTTTCAGTTTTCTAGGCCTTTACCTCCCTCAGTTGAGGACGTATTGAAATACACTGAAAACACTTTTTCGAAAGGATATTTACCTTTCATTGAGTTTACAAAACAAGTAGAAATTCATAGTGACTCAGCCGTTAATTTAGGTGTGAGTGGTGTGCTAGTAAAGCTTGAATTACTGCCACGAATCGACCCAATACACCCTTTGCATTTATTTCATATTAAACGCGAAGGTGATGTATTTAGTATTGCAGATAATACAGTTTATTTATATTTGCATGCTTGTAGAGAGAATGACGTTGATAATGCGATTAAGCATTTGTTTAAATTAAAAACAAGCGATTTTTTTGTACAGCAAAATGTAATTTCTGATCACTTTTACATTCAACAAGAATGTAAACAATTAAGGCGTTTTTATAAAGGTAAGAGTGTTGTAGATTTCTCGCAAAAACTTGCCGAGAATGATAGCTATAAATTTGCACCTGATATAGCAAACAGCGTTACTGAAAATATTAACACACCTGAATTTTCTAGCAAAAGCCGCCCAGATGCTAAGCCTTTTATAATGAAATTAAGAGATAACTTATGAGTATGAATCAGCTTTTAATTACCGTGTTTCTTGCAATGGTGCTTGGCGCGGTGCTTTGTATGCTAGGCAAATACATTTTATCTCAAATAACAAAATATTATTATAAGCTTACTTTTAAACATGAAGTACTAGAGCCTTATACACCAAATACAGTAAAAAAGGATAAGAAGTGAAATTATCAGGTTTAGGGGTTTGGAACCTTTATTTTTTAGTTAAGTTTGCTCTGTTTTATTATGGTGCAATTGATTTTAACGTATTAACTAATGCGGCTTTTGCTGCATTGCTTGCGATTAAATTTAAACAGCCATTAATAGAGAAGGCAAAACATATAGTAGGTGCTGTGTTTGCTGTGGTATTACTTTACCAAGACTCATGGTTGCCACCAATAAACAGGTTGACTAAACAAGCGGGTAACGTTCAAGATTTTAGTTTTGGTTACTTTATTGAGTTATTAACCCGTGTTATTAACATTGATATGTTATTGGCTTTGTTCGTAATTAGTGTGTGTTTTTGGTATACATCGCAATGGATACGCTTTACAACAGTCACTATCGTTGGGCTGTTAGTTGTAGGATGGCAAGGGGGTAACTCTCAATCACAATTTGTTAATAATGTGGCTAACCCTGAGCCGGTTACACAGAGTCAAAGTAATCCTCAAACACAAGTGATCACTCAGGCAGCACAATCTCCTGATCAAAAATTAGCTGATTTTTATCAACAACAAAGCTTATTAATGAGTCACTTTCCGAACCAAGTAAATGGTGAACTGTTTGATGTAATTATTTTGAACATATGCTCAATGGCTGTTGCTGATTTAAATGCCATTGGTGTAAGTGTTACTGATATGTATAAAGACTTTGATGTGGTGTTTTCAGACTTTAACTCGGCTACGTCATACAGTGGACCCGCTGCGGTAAGACTGCTGCGCGCTAGTTGTGGGCAAACTAGTCAAACAGCATTATTTAAAGAGGCACCTGAACAATGCCACTTGTTTAAAAACCTTGAGAAACTAGGTTATCAAAATAATGTTGTGATGAATCACGACGGACATTTTGATGAGTTTAAAGGTTTAATAAATAAGTACGGTGGCCTAGATAGCACGCCATTTAATATCGATTCAATGCCAGTGGCGCTTCGAGGTTTTGATAATAGCCCTATTTACTCAGATGAAGCTGTGCTGGATGGTTGGTTAGAGCAAGCTGATGATTGTAAGCCGTGTGCAATGTATTACAACACCACAAGTTTACATGACGGTAATCAGCTAGAGAATCAACCAAGGGTGAATAGTAAAGAGACATACCCAATCAGACATAAAAACTTGTTTGCTGATATTAACCAATTTGTAAAAAAATTAGAAAAGCGTGGTCGCAACGTTATGTTAATGATAGTGCCTGAACACGGCGCTAATTTAAAAGGTGATAAAGTACAGTTTGCAGGATTACGTGAAATCCCTAGTCCAGCAATTGTGTCGGTACCTGTAGCAATTAAATTTATAGGTCCTGATGTACAAAACTACTCGCAAATTGTGGTTGATGATTCAACAAGTTACTTTGCGCTTTCAGAGCTGGTAAGTAAGGCACTGCAAACTGATGTGTTTGGTGGGAATAATAGTGTTGCTAATTTACTTGAAAACCTACCTAAAGCACCTAAAGTTGCTGAAAATGAAGGCACAATAATGATGTATGTTAACCAACGACCATTCATACAATTAGATGGTGGTGATTGGTCAGCTTACCCACAAGGTAAGTAGTCTCATAATAAGATTTAATAAACAGCACTGGTATAGTTAAATATAGATATCAGTGCTGTTTTTCTTCGTTTAATTACATCCCACCCTTTGGCTCTAAAAGCTATTTTGTCCAAAAATGTTTACAATAAGCTACCTTCTCAAAGCGACTTAGCGTATTATTCGGCTAATATAGTTTTTCCTTCTTTGAGGATGTATGCGTCTAGATATTCACTGTGCTGATCGAATTGGTATTGCTCAAGAAATCCTTAATATATTAGTTAACTACAGCGTTGATTTGAAAGGAATTGAAGTCGATTCTGTAAATTGTCGTATGTACGTTAGTTTTCCCGAAATAGAATTTGAACAATTCCAAAAAATTATGCCATCGATACGTTTAATCGACGGTGTACATGATGTGCGTACCACTGCATTTTTACCATCTGAGCGTGAACACAACGAATTAAATACTTTACTACGTGCATTGCCTGATGGGGTTATCTCTATTGATGCCAAAGGTTGGGTACGTTTATGTAACGATGCAGCATGTAAAGACTTACAGCTAATTGAAAAAGACGTGATTGGTGCAAATATTAATAACCTGCTTAAAGGTTTTAACTTTACACGCTGGTTAGAAGGTAAAGAAGTACTCGGACAAACCACTCGCGTTGAAGTGGCTGGTGAGGATTTTATTGCAGACATTTTGCCAATTGCAGTGCCTCAAGGTAGTGAAGGTGATGTGCTTGCTGGTGCGGTTATTAACATTAAATCGCAAAGTCGGTTAGGGCAGCAAGTCAGTGCATTTAGACGTTACGGGCAAGAAAGCTTCGCTACTATTCACAACTTTAGTACGGCAATGCGCCGAGTTGTGCGCGAAGCACGCAAAATGGCGCAACTAGAAGCCCCTATTTTGATTACTGGTGAAACAGGAACAGGTAAAGAGTTATTAGCTAGAGCGTGCCATTACGCATCTAATCGTTCTGTTAAACCTTTTATTGCACTGTCGTGTGCTTCACTTCCTGATGATGTTGCTGAGTCTGAGTTATTTGGTTATGCCGGGTACGAAGAAAATGCAGCGCCAAAGCGCGGTGTATTAGAGCAAGCCGATGGTGGAACTGTATTTTTAGATGAAGTTGGCGAAATGTCGACTCAACTACAAACTAAGTTACTGCGTTTTTTACAAGATGGTACGTTTAGAAAAGTAGGCGATGAGAACGAAGTTAAAGTAAATGTACGTATTATTGCCGCTACTCAAAAAGACTTACCTGCAATGGTACAAGAAGGGGTTTTTAGAGAAGACTTATATTACCGTATAAACGTGCTTACTTTAGAAATAGCACCACTAAGAGATAGAAAAGCAGATGTAGGACCACTTGCAGAGCATTTTATTCAAAAATATGCGCAACAAAATGGTCATGCAATTCCTGTTTTATCACAAGAGTGTTTGAGCTTTTTACAAGAGTATCCGTGGCCAGGAAATGTTCGTCAGCTGGAAAATGCAATTTACCGTGCAGTGTCGTTACTAGATGATAGCGAGCTTCGCGTAGAGCATTTACAGTTACCAACTTTTACCCATGATTTAGGGTATTTAGAGTCTGATTTTGAAGGCTCACTAGATCAAGCTGTTAAACGTTTTGAAGCGACCTTACTTCGCAAACTCTACCCAGCTTATCCAAGCTCACGTCAGTTAGCTAAGCGATTGGGCCTAAGTCACACCGCGGTAGCTAATAAGTTACGTGATTACGGTATTAACCGAAAAACAGTAAAAGTGTAATTGACATAAATAAATTAAAATATGGGGACTAATTTTTAGTGCCCATATTTTTTGTTACCCCGTCAATTGCAATTGTCTCGATACCTTCTTCGTTAAAGTTCATTACAATGCTGGCGTTATTACGAGTGAAAAAATAGCTACGGCCATTAAGTTCAATAACATAATCGCCTTTTACGGGGTCGCTAAATTGCTGCTTTTTTAAAGTGACCTTATGTTCGCCAATTTGCCATTCAAACTCTTCAATAAATCCATTATTAAATTCTTGCACCCATATTTGGCTGTCATCCTTTGAAAGCGTGATAGCTACCGAGTAAGAGCTAGGGATCTGCTCCATATTGTAACTTTTAGAGCCAATAGTGAATTTTTCAGCTTTTTGCTGCCATTCAAAACCAAATTTAAATTCTTTAACTACACCAGTAGGGTAAGTAACAGAGCCTTTACCCGGTAATGAAAAATCGGCAAAAGCATTATAACTAGGCGCTAATAGAGTTAGCGCAGTAATAATTTTTAGTTTTGACTTCATGAGTTATCTTTTTATTGTAATAGTGATTTAAGATTAAAGTAGAATATTCGTCTTCGCAAGGGGCTATGCTACACTCGAATAAATTTAACTGGTAAGACCTTTTTTGTGAACTTATATATTCGACTTTTATTATTGTTTTTTAAAATTAAACGTAACAAGCAATATCAAAATTTACTTGATACGGTAGATATTGATTACAAAGCTTTACCTACTGATTGTGACATTAATTTACATTTAACAAACTCACGTTACCTCGCGATGATGGATTTATCTCGAACTTGGATGACTGAGCGCGTTGGCTTGCTTAAACAAATAATGAAGCGTCGCTGGTTTCCGATTGTTAACGCAACTGCTATTACTTATATTCGTGATATTAAGCCTATGCAGCGATATACAATAAGTACTAAGCTAGTTGGATGGGATCATAAATACTTTTATATTGAGCAAAAGTTTCACTCAGAACGAGGCTTACATGCTATTGCTTATGTACGCGGTGTATTTAAAAGTAAAAAAGGTATTATAAGTATTGAAGAAATGCTTGAAGTGGCTGGTTTTGATGGCCAAACACCTATATTGCCAAGTGAAGTTATGCACTGGAAAGAAATGCTAGAGCAGAAAAAGTTAAGTAACCTGCCCTAATCTCTACAAATGAAAAAAAAGGCCTTTCGGCCTTTTAACACACATTGTAATTGGGTAACTACGTACTACTTTATATATGCTTTAAAAGCTGTATCTAACACCGAACATAGCAACAACGGGGTCAAGCTCAACAGTTGATGTAAGTGCTTTTGCACCATTAGCATAAACAGTGGCATCGGTATCAATATCCATAATTGATACCATGGCGTGTAGACCCCAGTTTGCATCAATTTTATAGTTAGCACCTACCTGAGCCATAAAGCCAAACGAATCATCTAATTTTACTTCTACATCGTCTGTTCCTAGCGTCGCTTTAAGTGCTTGAGAAGGTTGCTCATCAAAAAATGCAGTGTAGTTTATGCCTACGCCTATAAAAGGTCTTAGCGCATAACTTGTGTCTAAAAAGTGGTATTGCGCAACTAAAGAAGGAGGAAGCTGTTTTATATCTGCAATTTTGTTGCCTGCTAAGCCGCCTGCGCCATTTACATCGTGTGAAAAAGGTGTTGCTGCTATTAGTTCTAACACCCATTGATCGTTAAATGCATAATCTACAGTGATACCTAGTTGAGTATCTGAATCACCTTTAAGGCCCAGCGTAGGTGCTTCATTAATTGCTGAGCTACTATTATCAGGGTTTACGTTAATAGCGCCAACATTTACGCTAAAGTTAGCGTGTGCAGCTGGAGAGAGTGCTAATAAAGAGGTTAATAATGCGATGCTAATTTGAGTTTTCATGTTGTTCTCCAAGAACTACTGTTTGATTGGCGCTATTATTACCGAGCAATAAAAATGAAAACTTGTTCTAGATCAAAGTTTAAAAAACATTTTAACCTTGTGGAATGCTTTATTGATTTAGATTAAATTTAGCGTCGTTCTGCTTTTGAAAAGATTGACATATTTATTTCATCAACAGTCATATGAATGTATTAAGGCTGACATCGCTTAGTCATAAACTCACGTTTTAATAAAGGCACATTAAATAATAAAGTGTGTTTAACATGTTTTTAGAAGCATTCGAAAAAAAATCAAAAACAACGGATATTCAAAAAGAAGTTGTAGAGCACTTACAAACACTAATTCGCTTTGAATCAGTAACCCCTAACCAAGCGGGTGCAATTGATTGGCTTGCAGATAAATTGGTGGATTTAGGGTTAAGTTGCGAGCAATTTACTATAAATGGTGTAACCAATTTAATTGCCTGCATAAAATTCAAAGATGGCCCATGTGTTGCTTTTTCAGGGCACATTGATGTAGTACCAGCAACAAGTAGCGGTTGGTTAAGTCCTCCTTTTGAAGGGCGAGTGCGCAATGATGCAATATACGGTAGAGGGGCGGCCGATATGAAAGGGGGTGTTGCCGCCATGCTTAGCGCCACAAAACAGTTAATTAATAGTGAATCCGCTAAAGCAGGGACACTTTACTGGCTTATCACGTCAGATGAAGAGGGAGAAGCTGAATTTGGTTCTCAAGAAATAGTTAATAAGCTTGCCAAGCAAGGTGTTGTATTAGATGGCTGTATTGTAGGGGAGCCATCAAGTGTGGCACAAGTTGGCGATACGGTTAAGAATGGCCGTCGTGGTGCGCTTTCAGCTCGGATTTTAGTTACTGGTAAGGCAGGTCATGTAGCTTATCCTCAAAACACAGTCAATGCTGCTCATATTGCTGCAAAAATAGTAAATAGCTTGAGTGATCAGATCTGGTTACTCGATGTGGCTAGCTCAAAAACCACACTGCAAGTGACTGGAATTAACATAAATAATGTGGTCGATAATTTAGTGCCAAGTCATTGTGAGATTACATTTAATGTACGTTATAGCCACGGTTACAGTAGCGCAGCAGTTAAAACGCAATTAATGAATACCCTAAACAAGTTTGCTGAGCATTTTACAATTGAGTGGGAACGCCCATGCGAGCCTTATTATACAAGCCATAATACGGGTTGGAGTTTACTTACTCATATTGAGCAGGCTATTTACAAAAACACTTCAAGTTACCCATTACTAAGTACAAATGGAGGGACATCAGATGGACGGTTTTTTGCCAGCCCCCATACTCAAGTTATTGAATGTGGTGTGCGAAACAATACGATTCATCAAGCTAATGAACACGTATCTATTAGTGATTTACTTAAAATTGAAGCTATTTATACAACTTTACTAGAGCAGATATTTATAAATAATTAAATATAAATCGAGTACTTTATAAATATAAATCGAGTACTTTATAAATATAAAGCACTCTCTTATTATTGGTTATTCTAAATAACGTTTGGCTTTGTTTTCTTTTACATTTTCAAGATCGACCAATACCAATCCATCAATACAATTATTAAAATCGGGATCAATACTAAAGCTTAAAAATTGCACGCCACCTGGTTTACAAAGTTCAGTGTATTGTTTAAATAAAGTAGGGACTTGAGCCCCCATATTAGCTAACACATGCTTTAACTCTACAAAATCTTCTTTTACGTCATTGCCGCAAAAAAGAGTATTGCACTGGGTTAGCTGTTGCTCAGTTAATTTAAATTCATTATTAGGCGTAGCTAATTCAATACCACTTTTATAGTAATGCTGATAGTAATAAACGAGCATGGCTTTTGCTTGCTCGGGTAGAGCATTTGATACACTTACAGCACCAAACAAGTATCTGTACTGTGGATAGCTTTTTATAAAAGCGCCAATGCCATACCATAAATAGTCGAGGCTCTTACGTCCCCAATATTTAGGCTGTACAAAGCTTCTACCAAGCTCAATTCCTTGTTTTAGATAGGGCGTCATAGCGTCGGTATAAGAAAATAAGCTATCAGTATACAAACCTTCGCGGCCATGTTTTTGTATTATCTGTTGTGCACAGGCTAATCGATAAGCACCTACCAGCTCTAGCTGCATTGGGTCCCACAGTACAAGGTGTTGGTAATCCATATCGTATTTATCTATATCACGACGCTTACCACTACCTTCACCAACTGCTCTAAATGCTATTTCTCTCAGGCGCCCTAACTCTCTAAAAATAGGTGAGCTACCTGCATATTGGTATAGATGAATATGCATACCGTCTTGCGTTTTACCAAGTAGTTGGCATTGCTCAATTGCTTTTTTTAGCTCTTTTCTGCACTCGGGAACAGCGATAGGTGTTTGTGTTTTTAGCGGCAGTGCTTTTTTTGTTGTAAGCCTATAAAGCTGTTTACGGATGAGGTTTACAACTTCTTTATCTTTAAGATTTTCTATTAAGTAAGATTCAGGAGGGATAGAGGCGCCAATCTCAAACTCTAAAGATTTTTGGCGCTGCTTAAACATTTCGGCCACTAATAGTAAACTTGCCAAAGGTTTATAAATCATTGATGTGCCATAAAAAAGTGGACTGTTTTTGGCTTTAATATAAATAGGTAAAATAGGGCAGTTAGCTTTTTTTGCCATACGTAAAAAGCCACTATTCCATTTGCAGTCTTTAATACCTGTTGGCCCTAATCGCGATACTTCTCCTGCCGGAAATATAAGTAATGCGCCTTCATCCTTTAAATGGTTTTGTATATTACTAAGCTCTTGTTTCTTACTCATGCCTGATAAGTTATCTACGGGGAGTAAAAGTGAGTGCATTGGAGTAACCGACATCAACATGCGGTTTGCCACTACTTTTAAATCCTGTCTTACAGTTGAAAGTACTTTAATCAGTGCTAAAGCATCTAATGAACCAATAGGGTGGTTAGCAACGATAACAAGTTTACCCTCATTAGGAATATGTTCTATCTGCTTAGGTTTATAGCGCGTATCAAAATTGAGTTCATCGAGCACTTGTTCAACAAATTCTAATCCTTGTAGGTGAGGGTAGGCATCACCAAAAGCAACAAACTCTTGTTCATGTAATAAGTAGCCTAGGCCTTTTTTTACTAAACCTTTTACTTTTGGAGAGTTCTCTAGTTGTGGTAAGTTTGCAGCAATTACTTTATCAACACTTATCATATTAACCTCATATTCCGTTTGGCCTATTCGCCATACATGTAAGATTAAAAAAAGGGTGTGACAGTTACTTTGCAGTAGTGTGACTTTTTAAAGTGCTAACTTATAAACTGTGTATTGTTAGGAGAATTTATGTCGGTATTGGTTGCTATAACTGGGCGTGACAACACAAAACTAATAACGAAGTTACAAGAGCGATTACCAAATACGCTGATAGAGCAATGGCCTGATTGTAAAAACGCACATGATGTGGATTTTGTACTTGCGTGGAAAGCGCCAGAATCTATGTGGCCACAGCTACCTAACTTAAAGGCTGTGTCGTCATTTGGTGCTGGCGTAGACAGTATCGATTTAACATTACTCGACGAAAGTGTTGAAGTAGTACGTATTGTTGACATGCAACTAGCTGAAGATATGGCGGAATATGTACTGACACATGTGTTAGCTCAAAAGTTACGTTTAAAAGAGTATTACATTAAGCAAACACAGCAAACATGGAAGCCAAAGCGGGCGCATAGTAATAAACATGTCGGCATACTTGGGTATGGTGAATTAGGTAAAGCATGCGCGCAAAAGCTTATAAATAATGGCTTTAAGGTAAGTGCCTGGGCGCAAAGTAATAAAAGCGCGGCTAATGTCGAAATTTTTTATGGCGAGGAAGGCCTCAATAGTATGCTTTCTGATGTTGACTATCTTGTATGTCTATTACCCCTTACGCAAGCAACGACAGGCATTATTAATCACTCAATGCTCGCAAAGCTACCTAAACATGCTGTTGTTATTAATGTGGCTCGCGGTGCTCATGTTGTTGAGCAAGACTTACTAAGTGCATTAAATAACGATAGCTTACGCGCAGCTACACTCGACGTATTTGATCAAGAACCTTTAGCGTCGAATCACCCTTACTGGGGAAACCCCAAAATAACGCTTACACCACATTGCGCGGCGATTTCTGATTTAAATAGTGTTCTAGAGCAAATAGCCGATAATATTGAATGCTTGAATAAGGGGTTAGTACTTAATAATCCAATAGATAGAACTAAAGGTTATTAGCTGATAGCTAATTAGTTTAAAAAACAGCTTGTTAACATTTGTAATTTTCATTAGTGTAAAAGGTATTCTCACTAATAAAAAATACAAAGAGGGTGTTATGAAATCGAGTCAAAGTGGCGTTAAATTAAGCCTAGTTATTGTTTCAATTATTATACTTGGTGTTTCAGCTTGGTTTAATCAGGCTAATGCAGAGGATACTCCTTCTAAAATACAAACCCAAAGCGAGTTAACAATAGCGGACTAGCCTACTTACTATGTATTCCTCTTTTTAGCAGTACACAAGCATTATTTTCACAGTAGTGCTTGTGTGCCCCTGAAGCTCTAATTTTCATCTTGATTGAAAGTGCTTTTTAATATTTTTAAATTCTTAACAAAAAAAAAGCCCAGCAATGCTGGGCTATTAAATATTCTAGGGAAAAGTTGTTAACTTTGGGTTACATTAAATTGCCCAAATGTATAAACTTTAAACAAGTAAAAAGTATTGATCAACACTAAACTCATATTTGAAATAACACTCGACGACATAAGATCTAAGCTAAATGATAAGAATAATAAACCACACGCACTAATGGCGGCAACGCGCAGCAGTGTTATCTGGTTAATAAAGAATGCACCTAAACCTAGTGCAAGTAGTGTAGTATTTAAAAGCCAATCTAGCTCGTTTAGCATGGTCGTTTCAATAGTTCAGTTGTTGAAAAAAGGAGCGCCATTATGTTGATCTTTTGCGCACCTTTCAACCAAGTAATTTTAAATTTTCAGATTAGTTTTTTTAATGCTAAAAGTAGCTACCGATTGCTGAAAATAAACCATTATCAGCAATTACTTGATACTTTTGGCAGCTCTGCGGTTTTTGTAAGTCACTGCATAAATAAAGGGACTCACGGCTAGAATCATAGGTGGGGTGTAGGTTTGAATCAATTAAAGTAGCCCCCTTGCCAAAGAATCCGGGCCAGTAAACACTCTCACTTACCATCCCTAATTTTTTATAGGTGAGTAAGGTAGGTTTTGGAAAAGCTAAAATTATTACAGCAACGACAGCGAGTGATATAAAAAGTCCTTTTTTTTGCGTTTTTTTTTGGCTTATATCATTCTTTGCACTGGAATTTAACTCGCCAGGTGAAGGGCGCTGAGTAGAACGCTGAGGTTTTCTTTTTTGCGCTGTTTTTTTTCTTGCCGGTGCTTTACCTAGCAACGATTGTTTATTTGGGGTTTTAGACATAAAGCAAATCTGGCCTTTTTTCCGTAGGTCTCTATAATTAAATGAGTAAATTTATATACTAAGCTAATTATTATGATAACTTAAAGTTAGCTTATAGCCTACGAGGAATAAAGATGAATACGCAGCTATCAATTTTAATTGTAGATGACGTTAGCACAGTGCGTAGTTTTTTGAGCCAAACGCTCATGCACTTAGGGATAGATAACGTAAAGGAAGCATCTACTGCCTCACAATGTATTAGTGAGTGCCAAGCTGCAAATTATAATATCATTTTTTTAGACATTGAATTGCCAGACGGTGATGGTAAAGATTTGATTGCACAAATCAATGAATTAAGCCCAGAGACAAATGTGGTTATGGTATCTGCACATTCAGGTATTGAGAATGTTAAGGATGCAATTGATAAAGGCGCTAAAGGGTTTGTAGTAAAGCCATTTACACCTAAAAAAATAGCGGCAATGCTTAAGAAGTTTTATCCAGATTTAGAAAATGTCTAATAAAGTAAGTACATTTAAAATTTAAACAAAAAAAAACCGGCAAAAGCCGGTTTTTTATATTCTATCAAAAACAAATTATAGAGCTTTAATCTTAGCTGCTATACGGCTCTTATGACGAGCTGCTTTGTTTTTGTGAATTAGACCCTTAGTTGCGTAACGGTCTAGGATAGGTGTAGCAACAGAAAAAGCTTGCTGTGCAGCTTCTTTATCGCCCGCTTCAATAGCAACAATTACTTTTTTGAAGTAAGTGCGCATCATTGAACGACGGCTTGCGTTGTGCTGACGGTTTTTTTCGCTTGTGATAGCGCGTTTTTTTGCAGACTTGATGTTAGCCAAGGTTTGCTCCTAACAATCTTAAAATAAAGCTTAAATTAAAGGCCGTGGAATATGCCTGTTTCTATCATGGATGTCAATTTAAATTTAACAATCCAAGAAAAACTGCACCATATAACGAGCATCAATTTGCCGCTTTAGCAGTTAATACCGACATTGTAACAAAGCACAGACCCCCAGCCTAGTGCTTTAAAGCGATTTATAAAAAAGACTGTGGCATAATCGCCTATCTTGAGGATTTTTGAGTAGGTTTAAGGTGTCAAAAGGTTTATTTCGCTCCGGTATGATTGTTAGTTGTATGACTATGATATCGCGTATTTTAGGGCTCGTTCGAGATGCAGTCGTTGCCAATTTATTAGGCGCAAGTGCGGCGGCTGATGTTTTTTTATTTGCTAACCGTATTCCTAATTTTTTACGTCGTTTATTTGCAGAAGGTGCCTTCGCACAAGCATTTGTACCCGTGCTGAGTGAAATTAAAGAACAGCAAGGCGACGACAAGGTCAGACTTTTTGTTGCACAAGCAGCAGGCACATTAGGAACCATTTTACTGATTGTCACTATTATAGGTGTTGTCGCTTCACCCGTTATTGCAGCATTGTTTGGCACCGGTTGGTTTATAGATTGGTGGCAGGGCGGACCCAATGCCGAAAAGTTTGAACTTGCAAGTTCATTACTTAAATTTACATTCCCTTATTTGTTTTTTGTAAGCTTAGTTGCGCTTAGTGGTGCGGTAATGAACGTGTATAACCGTTTTGCTGTTGCTGCATTTACACCTGTTTTACTCAATGTTTCTATTATTACGTGTGCAATTTTTTTACATGATAAATTTAGTGTCGGGGCTTATTCTCTCGCAATTGGCGTATTTATTGGTGGCGTTGTGCAGTTATTGTTTCAACTTCCATTTTTATACCGTGCAAAAATGTTGGCGCGTCCACGCTGGGCATGGCAAGACGAAAACGTAAAAAAAGTACGTAAACTTATGCTTCCTGCTTTGTTTGGTGTATCTATTAGCCAAATTAATTTGTTGCTTGATACCATGATTGCTTCATTACTGATGACAGGCTCGATTGCATGGCTTTATTATTCAGACCGTTTAATTGAATTTCCATTGGGCTTATTTGGTATTGGTATTGCGACAGTTATTTTACCGGCGCTCTCTAGGTTACATAGCAGTAAAAAAAGTAGTGACTTTCAGCATACTCTCGACTGGGGGGTGCGTTTTGTTATATTTTTAGGCCTACCAGCAATGATAGGTCTAATGATCATCAGCCCGCTTATTATCACCGTATTGTTCGACCATGGTGCGTTCAAAGAAGACAGTGTTGATCATGTTAAAGCAGTAAGTTTAGGCGTAGTCGCATATTCAGTAGGGCTTGTAAGCTTTATGCTGATTAAAGTACTTGCTCCTGGCTTTTATGCTCGTCAAGACACAAAAACGCCGGTGCGTATTGGTATTATTACCTTAGTGTTGAATATGGTATTTAATATTATGCTGGCTCCTTTTATTGGTTATTTAGGATTAGCACTCGCTACTTCGCTATCGGCTAGTTGTAATGCGTTTTTACTATACAGACAGCTTAAAAAAGAAAATGTGTATCAGTTTTCATCAATGAGTATGCGCTTTACACTTAAATGTGTTGTTGCAAGTATGGTTATGGGAGCTGTTACATGGTTTGTGAGCAGTTACTATTACTGGGCTACATGGGCTTTTACACAGCAGGTAGTCTTATTAATAGCACTCGTGGCTTTGGCCGGTATTAGTTACTTTGCAATGCTATTTTTGATGGGCGTTAGACTAAATACGATAAAAAGTGTAGCAATTACTGAATCAAACTAAAAAAAAGATTATAATCGGCAACTCTGCGGCTTTAATTAATTTTTAGTCGTAATTAATAGCTCGCTAAACAAGGCATTAGGTGGCATGGAGTTAATTAGAGGTATACACAATATTCGCCCACACCACTTTGGTTGTGTGTTAACTATTGGTAATTTTGACGGTGTTCATTTAGGCCACGCAGAAGTACTAAAAGGCTTACTTACTGATGCTAAAGCGCATAGTTTGTCTAGCACTGTAATGCTATTTGAGCCCCAGCCACAAGAATTTTTTGCTAAAAACAATGCCCCAGCACGGCTAACGCGCTTACGAGATAAGCTACGTTTGCTTAGTGATTTAGGTATTGAGCGAGTTATTTGCATTAGCTTTAATCAGCAATTTGCAAACATGCATGCTGAGCAATTTGTTAATGATATTTTGATTAAAAAGTTAGGTGTTAAAGCTCTCACTGTTGGCGATGATTTTAAGTTTGGAAAGCAGCGCCAAGGTAACTTTGACTTACTTGCTAGCATGGGCAAGCAAGCGGGCATGGACGTAAAAAGCACCGCGAGTTTTCGTCAATTAAATGCTAGAGTAAGCAGCACTTTAATACGAGATGCTTTGGCATCTGGTGACTTAGCAAGTGCTAAAACAATGCTTGGTCACGATTATGCTATTTCTGGGCGTGTTATACACGGCTGGAAAAGAGGACGTGAACTCGGTTTTAGAACGGCAAATATTGCCCTAAAACGCCAAGTGTGTCCTGTCAACGGGGTGTTTGCAGTGCAAGCAACGATTGCAGGAAAACAGATTTTTGGAGTTGCAAATGTAGGCAATAAGCCGACATTTAATGGAACTCGTGCATTATTAGAAGTTCATCTTTTTGATTTTGCACAGGATATTTACGGACAATTTATGCATGTGGAGTTAATAAAAAAACTTCGCAACGAAAAAAAATTCGAGACATTAACACAATTAACGGCGCAAATAGCAACTGATGTTGCTGCCGCTAAGCAGTGTTTTGGTTTAAATCAGGTAGCCGATAGAGACGGAATGTAGGATAAATGAGCGACTATAAACATACTTTGAACTTACCGGAAACACCGTTTCCAATGCGTGGCAATTTGGCACAACGTGAACCAAAAATGCTTAAAGCATGGTATGAAGACGACCTGTACGGTCAAATTCGCAGCGCTAAGAAAGGTAAAAAGACCTTTATTTTGCATGACGGCCCTCCGTATGCAAATGGCGACATCCATTTAGGCCACTCAGTTAATAAAATATTAAAAGACATTATTGTTAAGTCTAAAACATTATCTGACTTTGATTCACCATTAGTCCCAGGTTGGGATTGTCATGGTTTACCAATCGAGTTAATGGTTGAGAAAAAAGTAGGCAAGCCGGGCGTAAAAGTAACCGCGAGCGAGTTTCGTGAAAAATGCCGTGCATACGCTAAAAAACAAGTTGAAGGTCAAAAAGTTGATTTTAAACGTTTAGGCGTATTTGCAGATTGGGATAAGCCTTACTTAACAATGAACTTTGACTTTGAAGCGAATGCAATTCGTGTACTTGGTCGTATTATTGAAAAAGGTCATTTGCATAAAGGTGCTAAGCCTGTTCATTGGTGTACAGACTGTGGTTCTGCATTAGCAGAGGCTGAAGTTGAATATCAAGATAAGCAATCTCCTGCTATTGATGTACGTTTTACATTTGTTGATCAAGATGCTGTTGTTAGTGCATTTGATTTGGCTGATGGTCATAAAGGTGAAGGCAGTGTTGGTACTGTTATTTGGACAACCACACCGTGGACGCTTCCAGCAAACCGCGCAGTAGCTGTGCATGCCGATTTAGAATATGCATTGGTGCAGGTTGAAGATGAAGGCGTACAACAACGTCTAATTTTAGGCTCTGAGCTTGTTAAAGATGCAATGGACCGCTTTGGTTTTAATCACTTCCACGTATTAGGTTATGTAAAAGGTGCTGCACTTGAAAACTTACAAGTAGCCCATCCTTTTTATGATTTTAATGTACCCGTGATTGTTGCAGAACACGTAACGACTGACTCAGGTACCGGTGTTGTACATACAGCACCAGGGCATGGTCAAGAAGATTTCGTGGCTGGTTTAAATTACAACCTTGAAGTAGCTAACCCTGTTGGCGCTAATGGCGTTTATTTACCAGATACTGAACTTTTTGCAGGTCAGCATGTATTTAAAGCAAATGCGAGCGTAATTGAAGTATTAAAAGAGCACGGTGCATTAATGCATCATCATGCTATAACTCATAGTTACCCACATTGTTGGCGCCATAAAACACCGATTATTTTCCGTGCTACACCACAATGGTTTGTAAGTATGGATCAGGCTAACTTGCGTGAAGATTCTTTAAAAGAAATTAAAAACACGCAGTGGTTGCCAGAGTGGGGCGAAAGCCGTATTTCGAACATGGTTGAAAGCCGCCCAGATTGGTGTATATCTCGCCAACGTACTTGGGGTGTGCCAATTGCATTGTTTGCTGATAAAGATACCGGTGCACTTCATCCAAATACTCAAGAGCTAATTGAGCAAGCTGCACAGCTAGTTGAAAAGTCTGGTATTCAGGCATGGTACGATTTAGACCCTGCTACATTACTTGGTGAAGAAGATGCCAAGCAATACATGAAAGTACAAGATACGCTTGATGTATGGTTTGACTCAGGTGTTTCACATGCATGTGTTGTAGACGCACGTGAAGACCTAGTTGGTCCAGCTGATTTATACCTTGAAGGTTCTGATCAACACCGTGGTTGGTTTATGTCATCAATGATGACATCAGTGGCTATTAATGGTCATGCGCCATACCGCCAAGTATTGACTCATGGTTTTACTGTTGATGAAAACGGTCGCAAAATGTCTAAGTCGCTAGGCAATGTTATTTCTCCACAAAATGTGATGAATAAACTAGGTGCCGACATTCTTCGTTTATGGGTTGCCTCTACCGATTACACGGCAGAAATGACTGTGTCGGATGAAATATTTAAACGCTCTGCCGATCGCTACCGCCGTATTCGTAACACTAGCCGTTACTTGCTTGCTAATCTAAATGGTTTTGATCCAAAAACAGATCAAGTTGCTGTTGATGATATGGTTGAGCTTGATAAGTGGATTGTTGGTCGTGCTGCTCAGTTGCAAGACGAAATTTTAGCCGCATACGATAGCTACCAAATGCTATTAGTAACGCAAAAGCTAATGAACTTCTGTACGGGTGAGCTTGGTTCGTTCTATTTAGACGTCATTAAAGATCGTCAGTACACAGCTAAGAGTGACAGCCATGCACGTCGTTCTTGTCAAACAGCGCTTTATCATATTGCAGAAGCAATGACGCGTTGGATGGCACCTATTATGAGTTTTACCGCACAAGAAATTTGGGAAGCTTTACCGGGTGAGCGTAGTGACTACGTATTTACATCTGTTTGGTATGATGGCTTACAAGCGCCAACAAATAGCCAATTTAGTAACGATGACTGGTTAGAAATTCTAACAGTACGCGACGAAGTAAACCGCTTATTAGAAGCTGCACGTAAAGAAGAAGTCATTGGTGCAACACTTCAAGCAACGGTTAATTTATTTACAGGTAAAGAGCTTGCCGCTAAATTAAATGCGCTTGGTGATGAACTGCGTTTTGTATTATTAACATCGGCCGTAAATGTTTCTGAAGTTGATAGTCAGCCAGCTGATACACAAGCTACCGAAATTGAAGGTTTATTCATTAGTGTTGCTGCAACAGATGCTGCTAAATGTGAGCGTTGTTGGCATTACAGTGAAGATGTAGGTGTTAACCCTGCTCATCCTGAAATTTGTGGTCGTTGTGTAAGTAATGTTGACGGCGAAGGCGAAAAGCGTCAATTCGCTTAGGAGTTATTCTTAGTGAGCAAACTAGCCCAAAAAAGTGGTTTAGTGTGGCTTTGGTTGAGTCTATTACTATTAGTAATAGACTTTGCCAGTAAAACACTTGTTGTAGGTACTATGGCTTATCAAGAGTCGATAAACTTACTCCCTGTTTTTAGTATTACTTATGTGCATAACTATGGTGCTGCTTATAGCTTTTTAAGTGAAGCGGGTGGTTGGCAGCGTTGGTTTTTAAGTGCGATTGCCATTGCTATTAGTGCTTTGCTTGTGTGGTGGCTAAAACGCTTACCTGCAACAAACAAAGTACTATGCGGTGCTTATGCACTGGTACTTGCAGGCGCTATTGGTAATTTATACGATCGTATTGCGTATGGTTATGTAATCGACTTTATTCACGTATTTTATAAAGACTCACATTTTCCTGTATTTAATATTGCTGATTGCGCTATTTGTATTGGCGCAGCATTATTGTTATTTGATGCCTTTACCGGCGAGAGTCCGAAGGAGCATAAAGCATGAGCCAAGCTGTAATTGGTGAAAACTCGCAAGTTATTTTCCATTTTTCTATTAAATTAGAAGATGGCTCTGCCGCCGATTCTACCAAGGTGCACAACAAACCTGCTAAATTAACAATGGGCGATGGCAGTTTAACGGCAAACTTCGAAAAGTGTTTATTAGGTTTAACTGCAGGCGAAAGTAAAACGTTTGAATTAGAACCTGAAGATGCGTTTGGTCAGCCAAATCCAGATAATATTTACTACGTTGACCGTAGTAAATTTGGCCCAGAAACACCAGCTAAGGTAGGTGCAATTATTGCGTTTACTCAACCAGACGGTACTGAGCTTCCTGGATTAGTTCGCGAAGTGCAAGGTGAGTCGGTAACGATTGATTTTAATCACCCTTTATCTGGCCAACGTTTAACGTTTGAAGTTGATATTATTGAGGTGGAAGGTTAATGGAAATATTACTAGCTAATCCACGCGGCTTTTGCGCTGGTGTTGACCGTGCTATTAGTATTGTTGAGCGCGCCCTAGATATTTTTGAAAAGCCAATTTATGTGCGCCACGAAGTAGTACATAACCGTTATGTGGTTGATGGATTAAAAAGTCGTGGTGCGGTATTTGTTGAAGAGCTTGATCAAGTACCTGACGACAGCATTGTTATTTTTAGTGCACATGGTGTTTCGCAAGCGGTTCGCTCAGAGGCTAAACGTCGTGATTTAAAAGTATTTGATGCAACGTGTCCGCTTGTAACTAAAGTACATATGGAAGTTACACGTGCGAGTCGCAAAGGTATTGAGTGTATTTTAATTGGACACCATGGCCACCCTGAAGTAGAGGGAACAATGGGACAATATGATAACTCAGCCGGTGGCATTTATCTTGTTGAAACCGTTGATGATGTTGTTGCGCTTAATGTAAAAAATGCTGAAAATCTTTTTTATTGCAGCCAAACAACACTCTCAGTTGATGACACAGCAGATGTTATTGATGCACTGCGCAATAAGTTTCCATCAATTGACGGACCTCGTAAAGATGACATTTGTTATGCAACGCAAAATCGTCAAGACGCTGTTCGTGACTTAGCTGATAAAGTTGATGTGCTATTAGTTGTTGGCGCTAAAAATAGCTCTAACTCTAATCGCTTACGTGAACTTGCAGATAAAATGGGCACAGTTGCTTATTTAATTGATGACGCAACTGATGTACAAGAGCAGTGGGTTTCAGGCTCTAAATCAGTGGGTGTAACTGCGGGTGCATCTGCGCCAGAAGTACTTGTACAACAAGTAATAAGCCGATTAAAAGAGCTTGGTGGCACACAGGTTGTTGAGAACCCAGGTGAAGTAGAAAATATAGTATTTGCTGTTCCTGTAGAGCTACGTTAATTTAAATATATTAAACATTTAGATTAAAGGAGAGTCGTTATGAGCAAGTCACTTCAAAATGATGGTTTGCTTTTTTCGGCTCTTTTTAATGAGCGAGGCGTATTAGCCACGCTTATTGTTTCTCAAGTTATTGCTATTGTTTTAGCTTTTGCACCTAATGTAGAAGGAGATATTTGGCTACGACTTGGGATCATTAGTTTGTTTATGCATTTAATTGTTTTAGTCGGTACCTCTTCTTTATACTTCTGTAGATTTTTCTTACAAAAACGTACTCAAACTTTTCAATTAAGTCTATTTTTTGCCTTTTTTTTATTATCTACCTGTATTTTTAGTATTTTATTTTCTCATTTTGCTTTTGATATAGATGATACAAATAACCTAATTTATTTCACACTTCGCAATTGCATTATAGTGGCTTTACTGGCGGCTTTATTCGTCCAGTTTTTATTAATTCATTTTGAAAAAGAGCAGCAAACTAAAGCGCTTTCTCGTGCTGAGCTTGATGCCCTACAAGCTAGAATACGTCCTCATTTTTTATATAATAGTTTAAACACTGCTGCAGAGCTTACTCATCATGATGCCGATGCGGCAGAACAGGCTATTTTAGCATTAGCCGCCTTATCGCAGGCTGCAATGCACTCGGGGAAGAATGTATCTCTTGAAGATGAAATAACGTTGAGTAAGCAATATATCGCACTTGAAACGTGGCGTTTTGGTAATCGCTTAAGAGTTGATTGGCAAATACCTAATGAACTACCCGCATTGAGCATTCCTTGCTTAACCCTGCAGCCATTAATTGAAAATGCGGTATGCCACGGCGTTGAAACAAGTGAGCATGGTGCAGAAATAAAAGTAGAGCTACATATCACTACCGGCTATATAACCATGATTGTTTCTAACCCTATAACAATTTCTAATGCTCAAACTAGGCCTAATAACGGAATGGCGCTTGAAAATATTCGCCAGCGATTAAATATTTATTATAAAAATAAAGCGCAGCTAACAATTACTAATAAAAATGATGTGTTTAGGGTCAAGGTCGTTATCCCTAAGCTAATTGAGGGCAGTGTATGAATGTACTCATTGTTGATGATGAACCTCTTGCGAGATCTCGCTTAATCCGTTTGTTAACACACGATAAAAGTATAGTTGTACAAGGTGAGGCAAGTAATGGTAAGGAAGCTCTAGTACTTGCTAAAAAGCAAACGCCAGATTTGATTTTTTTAGATGTTGATATGCCTGGTATGAATGGTTTACAAGTTGCTAATGAGCTCAATAGTTTAACTCTACCTCCTGCTATTGTTTTTATAACTGCCCACCCTGAGCATGCCTTCGATGCTTTACAATTAAGCGCTGCAGGTTATTTAGTTAAACCTATTTCAGAGCAATCACTGCAGAAGGTGCTTAAGCAAGTTGGGCGTTTAAATAAAGTACATATTCAAAAACAACAAAATGTAAAAATCTCTTATCAGCTAGCTGGTACTCTACGTAGTGTTGATATAAATGATGTTTTGTACTTTAGTGCCGAAGAAAAGTATACCAAAATGATATTCTCAGGTGGAGAGGCTTTACTGGAGCAAAGCCTAAAGCAATTAGAGCTGCAATATCCCGCATATGTTTTACGAATTCACCGCAATACATTGGTGAATAAACAAAAAGTAATAGCCTTGCATTCAAAAGGGAATGGCAATCATATGATTGAGCTACAAGGGTGCAGTGAGTTATTGCCAGTGAGCCGCCGCGAGCTTAAATTAGTTAAAAATACGCTTTAGACTTATTTCGCAATTAAGTTGCCTCTGACTTAAATGCATTTACGCTTAATTACTACTGTTTTGTTGAATGAGCCGATTTAATTAACCGTTTATCAACAAATATAACCGCTTGTCTTAGTCCTCATTGATTCCTCAAATAAATAGCATAAACTTATAATCAGATAATTTTTATTTGGTTCTACTATGCAGTCATCTCAAACAAAAGTGCAAAGAGGCTTCACTCTAATTGAAGTGTTAATTGCATTTATTATTCTTAGTTTTGGCCTTTTAGGCGCAGTTGCCCTGCAAGCAAAAGCAAAGCAAGCAAGCTTTGATTCTATGCAGCGTGCTGCTGCAGTTGCACTTGGTAATGATATTGTGCAGCGTATCCGTGCTAACGATACCCCTCAAATAGCCGGGCTGTACACACAAACATTTGATAGTGAAACTGCTACGACAACCTCGCAGGCGTGCTTCACAAACACTTGTAGCGCAGCGCAAGTTGCGGCGTTAGATCTTGAGCAGTGGAAAAGAGCTATAAGAGCTCGAGAAAATACGGGATCTTTAGATGGTGCTACCGTATGTATTGCACCTACAGTAGTTGCTGGCTCGGGTGGTAAGGCATTTAATTTAGAAGTAATTGTTTCGTGGCAAGGTCGACAAGAGTTTAATGCAAATGATGCTACTGGCGCAATAAAGTGTGGAACGGCTGACAAAAAGCGCCGCTTAGTTGTATTAACTAGTTACATTTACCTTAGGAGCTAACATGAAGCAAAAAGGTTTTACACTTGTAGAAATGATGATTTCATTATTTATTGGTGGATTAATACTAGGTGGCGTTATGTTCACCTATATAGGTATGAAAGTAACCACTAAAGATACGATGACTATTGGTGAACTTCAAGAATCAGGGCGCCTTGCAATTAACATAATGCAACGTGATATTGAACAAATTGGCTTTTGGGGAACTTATTATGACGATTCGTTCACTGCAGTAAATACAGATACACTAGCAAACCCTGGAACAGACTGCTTTGAAGGATTAAATAATGGGAGTTTTCCTGATTTTGCTACAGCTAGTAATTTTAGAACTATTTACGCAAAGGTTGCTGGAGAATCAAAAGAGCTTAACTGCCTAAATAATCCAATTAAAAGCACTGACATTATTCAATTAAAATTTTTACAAGGTAAGAGTTTAACAGTTAATACAGTAACTAATGAGACTCAGGCCGATGAAAACTACTTTGTAGCTGAGCAAGAGAAAGCTCAATTTTTCCGTGGAACGGTTAACGCTGTGACTCTTAATGTTAATGCAACCGTTTGGCCTTACAGCCACCATGTTTATTATCTATCAGAACAAACTTATAAAGTTAATAATAAAAATTTAACTGTACCTGCATTAATGAGAAAGCGCCTGGTTGGTGGAAGCATCAACACAGAAACTATTATGGAAGGTGTTGAGAACATGCGGTTTGTTTTTGGTCTTGATACTAACAGTGATAATCGTGTAGATACCTACCGAAGTATTCAAGATATGAAGTATACAGATTGGGAAAATCGTAAAGGTATTTTAACTGTTCAGGTTTTTTTATTAATACGCGCATTACAGCCAGACCCAGGAGTTAAAATTAAAAACCAAACTTATACATTAGGTGAGGATGAAGATAAGCGTGTATTAACATTTACCGATAATTTCAGACGTACTGTGTTCACTACTACTATTCGATTAAATAATGTTGGATCAAATTTATGGCGTATTTAAAACAATCACAAAAAAAACAGCAAGGTGTAGTTCTAATTACAGCTTTAATAATGGTTATTGCAGTGACCGGTATTGCTGTAACACTTATGAGCAGTAGTAGTATTGATATTAAAATTACCAATGCAGCACAAGAGCGCGAAGTGGCCGAAAATGAACTCATTGGTGAAGTGCAGCGCATGATCTCTGATGAGGCAAATCAAGGCGCTAATAATCAGTTCTTCCTGACTCCCGATGAAGTAACTGCAATCGCGGATGGTGATGACAAAGGTATGGTGATTGCAAATCATGCAGATATGCAAAGCAAAATGACTAACCTGAACAAGGGGGCGTTAGATTTAGAATGTCCTCGACGCTTCAATTTTACAGCAGGTATATCGTGCAATATGTTACAGGTTGCCACCACAATAGAATATGGATCTAAAAGTAAGCATGAACTAACTATTGTTACAGGTATAGCACAAGAAATGGCTAGCGTAAGCAAGGGGATTTAAGATGAAATTTAAATTAAACAAAGTGTTAGCCTCTTTGCTTGGCTTAACAATAAGTATGTCGGTATTCGCTGAGGATATTGAGCTTTATGTAAATCATGATGTAGAGACAGACGAAAATCCAAGAGTGTTAATGATATTTGATACCTCTGGCAGTATGGCCTGGGATGTTGTAGATGGAGGCCAGTGTTATCGTCGATATCAAAATGGACAGTTTTATACATCAGATTGTTTTAAAAGTCAGACTTACTTTAGTTACACACAGCAATGTTACAAGTCTGTAAACGGATATGCACAAGCTGTTTGTGAAGATAGCCGCTTATTAGTAGCAAAAAACGCTGTTAGCCAACTTATTACCGATAATGATGATATTGATTTTGGTTTAATGAGATTTAGAGAAAGTTCAGGTGGCTATGTACTAGCAAGGCTTGGTGCTAACAAAAACACTTTACTTAATGAAGTTGACGATTTGCCTGCAAGTGGTGCAACTCCTTTAACTGAAACATTATGGGAGGCGTATAGGTATATTACTGGGCAAAGCCTTTATTATGGGTATGGTATTAACAGCAGAGATAAAGCAGCCGATGCTAATGGAACTTATAAGTCACCATTTAAAAAGGAATCAGGAGATCCTCTCAGGTGCGATAACTCAATTAATATTATTTTGATGACTGATGGAGACCCTACTAACGATGATGGTCGTGATGATCAGATTAAAAGTGTACATAATAATTTATTTAATGATTCAATCCCTTTTGTGAGCGGTGATTATTCTAATAGCTATTTAGTTGCTCTATCAAAAATAATACATGGAACAAATAATACAAAAGTAGATTTATACTCTGATACAAGTGATGTGCTAGATACTGGTAGAGTTTTTACCATTGGCTTTGGCACAGGAATGAGCGAGGGTGGTATCGACTTACTAGAGAAAGCTGCATCAGTTGGTGGAGGCCAGTACTTAGAGGCGCGAACTTCAGAAGCTTTATCTGAAGCATTAAAAAATACTATTTCAAGAATTAGAGAAGTAAATGATAGTTTTTCATCGCCTTCAGTTGCGAGTAATAATGTAGATCAAACTCGTAGCCGGGATGCTGTTTATTTTGCCATGTTTTACCCTGAAACCGGTGCTCGTTGGCGTGGAAACTTAAAAAAACTGAAAGTATCAGGGAATCAAATTGTTGATTCAAAAGGATTGTCGGCACTTGATGAGAATGGCTTAATTGACGAAAATGCAGAAACATTTTGGTTGCCAAGTGGGGAGCCAGCGGATGGTAACTTAGTTGCACAAGGTGGTGTGAACCTTCATTTAACGACATTAGATTCAGATAGCCGTAATTTATACACTGACAATCAGGGAACTATAGTAAATTTTAATACCTCAGTTGTGAGTGATATTCTCAATTTAGTCGATAACAATCCGCTAAGCTTATCGAGTAATGATATCAAATGGGCAATGGGTATAGACGTTGATGATGAAGATGGCGATGGGTCTAGCGTTGATCAGCGCAAAGATATTTTTGGTGACCCTCTGCATTCTAAACCTGTTGCAATCGATTATGGTAATGATGATATTCGAGTTTTGATAGGAACTAATGCTGGCTTTTTACATATG
Organism: Pseudoalteromonas sp. 78C3; assembly: GCF_002836695.1. Taxonomy (NCBI): domain Bacteria; kingdom Pseudomonadati; phylum Pseudomonadota; class Gammaproteobacteria; order Alteromonadales; family Pseudoalteromonadaceae; genus Pseudoalteromonas; species Pseudoalteromonas sp. 78C3. The sequence continues at coordinate 3,699 of NZ_PJAV01000168.1, read as the reverse complement.
TTTAAGGATTCAGATGATAGTGTAAGTGAAAGTTGGGCATTTATACCGTCTGCTTTATACAACATTATTGAACCTCTACGTGAAAATCAAGCCGATACGAAAGTATATGGTGTGGATGGTCCTATTAGTATTTATTTTGATAATAAAAACTTAAATAGTGATGGTTTAAATGACGGTATTATTGATGCGAGTGGCGACGATAAAGTGTGGGCTTTTGCGGGGATGCGTCGCGGTGGTAAAAATTACTACGGACTTGATATAACAAATCCGAACATACCGAAAAAATTATGGGACGCTCCAATCGAAGGTGGTAAAGGTGATTTTAAAGAGCTTGCACAAACCTGGTCAAAGCCACAAATAGCCTACATTAAAGCATTTGGGGATAAACCCTTATTAGTTTTTGGTGCTGGTTATGATACTAATAAAGACGCAGCTATCCGTAGTGAAGATAGTACAGGGCGAGGTATCTATATTGTTGAAGCCGAAACAGGTAAAAGAGTATGGGCATTAACACCCGATATTAATGGCTTTAAAGGTAAGCATAGTATTGCTGCAGATATAACCACGCTTGACTCTGATTATGATGGATATATAGACCGAATTTATGCGGCAGATACAGGTGGAGATATTTGGCGTATAGATATGCCAGGGACTAGTACTAGTGAATTTAGTCACTTTAAATTAGCTGAGCTTGGTAGTAATAAAGCAACTGAGGATCGACGCTTTTTTTATAAACCACTCGTTGCACGAACCATTTATAGTAAAGTAAGCGAGACAACAGTTGATGGTAGTACCGTTATAACACGCTTAGATACACCGTATGATGCGATAGTTATTGGTAGCGGTAACCGCTCAAAACCAACCGGCACCAATGAGAAAGATCAATTGTTTATGATCAGAGATGAAAATACGGTTACTAAATCGTATAAAACGAATGCACCAGATACTATTGTGCCTGCTGATTTAATGCAAATGAACTCAGATCCATTTGGTAATGCCCTAGATGACGTTGATGATTTTGTTGACTTAGAAGTAGACTTGGCTAAATTTAATGGCTGGAGATATGAGTTAGGAACGGGTGAAAAGTCGCTAGCTGCTGCCACAGTTGTTGGAGGTGTTGCCTATTTTACAAGCTTCACACCTGCATCAGATACATCGACTGAAAATCAATGTTCGCTAAGTGGTGGTGGCGGTTCTTTATACGCTTTTCACTTACATTACGGTACTAAGGTGTATGACGACCTTAAATTTACAACCAGCTATGATGTACCAGACACACCTCAGTTATACTTTGGTGAAAGCCCTTCATGTGTAGATGGTAATGGCGATGGTAAATGTGATGACAACCCAACAGTTGACGTAATACAAGAAAGTCAGTTTTATTTAATTGGGCCTGGTATTAAAGGTGAAAATGCGGAAAATCCAATGAAACCTGTAGAAATAAAAGGTCCTGGTTTAACTGTTGTTGATGGTAAAGTTGTGTTGGTTAATGACAATGCAGTAGGGTTTGGCTTTAAAACCCAACAAACATATATCTATAAACGTGAAGAAAATGACGAAGTTAATAATTAAGGAAATTAGATGAAAAAACAACACGGGTTTACCTTAATTGAGCTGATGATAGCCGTTGCTATCGTCGGCATACTCGCTTCAATTGCGCTACCTAACTATACTGAATATGTAAAGCGTGCTTCGCGCGCTGAAGCTGCTGCAGCATTGTTAGATGCTGCAAACAAGGAAGAGCAATATTTTGTCGATAATAGGGAATATACAGAGACATTTACTGATTTAGGATTGCAAAGTAAAACCGAAAATGGCCATTTTGAGCTATCCATAAAGGTAGTCGATAGCAATACCTTCACTATTACAGCTAAACCTATAGACGGTGCTGTAAAAGGCGATAATGATTGTAAAGAGCTTACAATTACTGACACAGGCCTCAAAGGTGCAAAAGGGTCTAAAGGAGACTCAGATGTTGACTATTGCTGGGGTCGATAGCCTAGATTACTTCTTCTGACACTTATCAGTTGATTTGATGCGAATTCTACCCGTTTGACTTACAGATAAAGCCAATCCTTCGAGATTGGCTTTATCGCTATTGGGGCAATATATAAAAGTCCCATTTTGAAAACCATTTAAAGAACCATCTGGACGAAATGTAATGGCGTTGCGCGGATACTCTAAAGTATCAGCATCATGAACATCCTCGAAAGTGCTTAAGAGTAACTCATCATCATCTAGAGTCGTTGATTTATCTTTGTCGATAAATAGTGACATTTGACCATCCCACTCGTCCTTTGTGCATTGACTGCCTTTTAGTGCGCAAAGCGTGACGTAAGTACCATTTTCAATTGCGTAAAGACGGCCATAATTTATATTTCGGTGTAGTAGATTCACATGGTTATCTAATCGGTTTTTAGCCAAGAAGTCTGGATAAAACCACATCGATAATTGACTGATTACACTGACAACAGCAATTGAAACCATTAATTCAAGAAGTGTCACTCCCTTGTTTTTTGATATTGATAATCTCATCCTTGAAGACCTGAGTTAATAAATGATTAACTCAGTCTAGTAAATGATACAAATATGACAAGATTAATTTGTATGTTTTTTAACCGCAAGTCTGAGCTGTATCACCAGTATAAAAAGAAGTACCAGATTGAGATACTGTTAAAGCTTTGTTATTTTCATTATCACTATTAGGGCAATAGATAAAGTCTCCCGGATTTGTTGTAATACGACCACTGGTATTAAAACGAAGACTTGTCTCGTTACCACTATAACTAAGGCTATCAGTTGCAGGAATATTTTCTATAACTCTCAACAAGGCATCGTTAGCTACGTTATAACTTCCATTGTTATCAGCATCAACAAAAACAACAATGATTTTATTCGTGTCCCATTCTGGTTCACATTCAAACTCATCTTTAGCTTGTTTAATAGCGCCTTCTTGTGCGGGACATAAAATAACTATTTCATCCGTACTTGCCGCTTGAGAGCGTGCATAAGTAATACTTCTTTTTAATTCCAACAAAAAATTCTCAGCTCTATTTTCTTCTAGCATATCGCTGCTATTCCAGATCGCAATGGATGCAATGATCCCAACGATAGCAACGGTTACCATGAGTTCTAAAAGAGTGAATCCGTTTTGTTTATTTTTCATATTAATCTCATTTACTGCTAGTCATTTAAGTATCGCTATTTTTATACAATAAATTATACCATGATCGGTTGTTTTATCACCGTAATTCAATCGCTTTGTTTGCTATGAGCATCATGATTGTCTAAAATCGAGGCAACTGGAGCTTTCAAAAGTAATTAATATGAAAAAAATAGAAGCAATTATCAAACCTTTTAAGTTAGACGATGTGCGTGAAGCATTGTCTGATGTAGGTATTACAGGTATGACGGTAAGCGAAGTTAAAGGCTTTGGACGTCAAAAAGGTCACACTGAGTTATATCGTGGCGCAGAGTATATGGTTGATTTTTTACCTAAAGTAAAACTTGATATTGTATTGACTGATGAAGATGTAGACCGTGCAATTGAAGTTATTGTAAAAACGGCACAAACAGGAAAAATCGGTGACGGTAAAATATTTGTCACTGATGTTGAGCGTGTAATACGTATTCGTACTGCTGAGGAAGATGAAGAGGCGATTTAAGATTTTCTTCTACGCAGTAAAAAGGCGCTTACTA